>JBEBGH010000450.1:0-3685 GCA_040081565.1 Pirellulaceae bacterium | reverse complement strand
CGGCGATCAAGTATCGGACGCCAGCGATAACTTCGTCGACTGAATTGGTCCCCTTATCGACGCGCACAAATTCGGTTGCCCGCGAGGGCAGGTCGATATCGGGACGTTCGCCCGCAAAGATTTCGTTTGCCAGCGGCTCAAGGCCTTGTTGTCGCGCCGTCATCGCCAAAGATTGTTTCTTTGGCTTGAACGGCAAATATAAATCTTCCAGCCGGCGGCTATTGGTCGAACGACTAATTTCGTTTGACAATTCTTCCGTCAATTTGCCTTGCGACTCGATTGACTTCAGAACGAACGATTTCCGTTCGGCGAGTGCACGTAGTTCGCCCACTCGTTGCTTTATGGACGATAGCTGGTCGGCATCGAGTCCGCCGGTAAGGTCCTTGCGGAACCTGGCGACAAACGGAATCGCGTTCCCCTCATCCAGCAATCGAACCGCTGTTTTGATCGACTCGAAGGGCAGTTTAAGGTCACGTGCAATGATCGCTAGATCGTCACTCATACAGTTTGAAGCTTGCGGACAAGTTGATCACGAGGACGTTGATTGATTTGTACGAAATCGGAAGAAGAACGTCCTGACGGTTTTCCATGCGTTACGAGCGGCATGTCGAGAAAGGCAATCTAGGCTATGGCACGTCCAATTGTCAAGGATTTGCCGATCTTATCGCTCGCAATTGACAATTCGAGTTTAACGGCAGCAACGGTTAATCGATGGTCCAGGTTCATCGGATTTGGGCAGGCTGGAATTATGGAAGCATTCGGGAGTTGGCAATCAACAGTGTCTTATTCCCAAATAATTTCGGATTTCGGCCTAAGTCACGCAAATTGTGAACCAAATTTCACTGTCGTTTTCCGTTCGAATGTGGGCCAATGTCTTTCGCAAAAAACTCAACGTTTCTGGAAACCCGACCGGCCAGATCGCTTTCTAACGATTCGCTTGCGCTGGGGATTGTCTTTGCGCTCGTGCTGACCTTGGTGCAACGGCTGCTGGGAGGGGTGCGCGGGGTTGTATTCTGCCGGTTGATGACGGATCAAGAGCTGGGTCAGTGGTCAATGCTCAACAGCTTTCTGATGATCCTGGGCCCATTTGCGGTATTGGGCTTGCCAGGCTCGTTCGGGAAGTTTGTTGAACATTATTTCCAGCAAGGGCAATTGAGGTCATTTCTGCGCCGCGTTGGTTGGCTTTGCACCGCCACTACGATCTTGGTTGCCGGCAGCATTTGGATCATGCCTGGCTTTTTCAGTCAACAGATTCTGGGCGAACCTGATCAAGTCGGTTTGATGCGACTAATGTCCGCGACATTGGTGGCGTTGACGGCCTTCAATTATTTGACTTCGTTGATTGAATCGATGCGTCAGATTCGATTGGCGTCGATCATGCGGTTTGTATCCGGAGTCAGTTTTACGCTGCTCGGAATTGTTCTGTTATTGGTGTCGCCAAACGGGAGCATTTCGGCGACTTGGGCGTTTCTTCTGAGCAGTGTCTTAGGCTCAGCGCCAGCTGTTTGGTTTTTGTGGAATCAGCGGCAGGTGATCGTCGATGAAGGCGCCTATTTAGATGCCCGACAGATGTGGTTTCGGCTGACGCCTTACGCACTTTGGTGGTGGGCCTCGAACATGGTTTTCAACCTGTTTGAGCTTTCTGATCGTTACATGCTTATCCACTATTCACGTGCTGAATGGGATGCTGCCCAGGCATTAGTTGGCCAATATCACAGCGGTCGCATTATCCCGCTGCTCATGGTAGGTGTGGCTTCTATGTTGAGCGGCTTGTTGCTGCCCTACGTTGCCAAATCCTGGTCTGACGGAAATATTGCCAAAGCTTGTAGTCAACTCAATTGGACAATCAAGTTGTCTACGATTGGAATGATGGCTGCCAATGTCGTGCTCCTATTTGGCGCTCCACTAATTTTTGACACCGTATTGGATGGACGTTACAACGACGGGCTCTCGGTATTGCCGTTGACGATGGTCTATTGCACTTGGTTTAGCATCATCACTGTGTCACAGGACTTCCTGTGGGTGAGCGAGAACGGCAAGTATGCAGTGGCGACCATGGCCATTGGTTTGGTCGCTAACATCTTGTTCAACATGTTGTTGATTCCGAGCTTTGGACTTTGGGGCGCGGTCGTGGCCACTTCAATTGGTAATTTGCTGGGTTTAGTGCTGCTCTTTCTGGCGAATCGACGGTTCAGTTGCCGTCCCGATTTCGGCTGCTGGATGGCGGTCTTGTTGCCGGTATTGTTGTTACTCCCGGCGATGTATGCGGCTTTCGGCCTCGGTTTGTTTGCAATGTTTTCCGCGATGGGAACATGGGTATTTTCCAAGACCGAAAAACAGGAAATCGCGGAACTTTTTCACAGCCAATTCTTGGCAAAATTCCAGCGCTAAGAGCGCCGCCGAAATTTCTTCGTAGGCCATTATCTTTCGAATGAGACCGCGTATAATAGCGGGCGTTGCCGCACGGTCGGCTTTATGCATTTGGGAATCCGGTTGGCCGGTTCGGTTTGTCATCAGGGGAAAAACATGAAGAACATTGTTGTGGCTTTATTGGCCATTGGGTTGATTGTGGGCGTGGTTAGCTATACCGGGTGCGGCCCGCGTGGGGCTGTCATAACAAAAAACGTCATGGACAAGATCGACAAGATGCTGGGCGAACTCAACGTAAAGCAAGAACAGATCAATGCCAAATACAACGAAGCCAAAAAGATTCAGGCTGAAGTACGCGAAAAACGGATCTCCACCGAAGTTCGCCTGGGTCAAACCGAAAAACGAAAGGCGGCCTTGGACGACAAAATCAAAGTGATCGAAGGCCAACTGGTAAAGGTCCAGGAGTTGCTGAAAGAAGTAGAAACTTCGGGCGAAATTACGCGAAATGGTAAGACCTATACGAAAGAAGAAATCAAACATAAGGCCGACGACTTGATCAACGAACACAAGGCGGCCAAGGGTGACATGTCGACTGCAATTAACTCAACTATTGAATCGTCCAAGCGGATGCTCGAATTTCTTAAGAAGCAGGAATCGACCGCTGGCGACGCTCTCGCCAAATTGGAGCAAAAGATCACGGAGCTTAAGTCCAAGAAAGAATCGATTGAATTCATGAAAACAAATTCTTCGATCATTTCGGACGACGCGTCCTTCATGACCAAGATTGAATCGTTGACGAAGGATGTTGATGATTTCGATGTCGATATCGAAACCATGATTCGCAGCGAAGAAGAGAAAATGAAAGACTTCGTCAAAAACAACTCGACGATCGATGAGTTGTTTGCCGAACCAGCCGACTTAAATTCGACCATTAACGAAATCGATTCGATTCTGGGCAAAGGTAAAGAAGATCAGAAGTAAATCTGATCGAACGGCAATTTTTTGAAAGCGGGGCGACTTGTCGAAGCGATTCGGCAAGTCGTTTCCTTTAGGTAGTTGGAGGTTTTTTTATGAAATGTTGCGGCGAAATGAAGTCAAATACATTTTGGTGTTGGCTGCTTCTAACATTGGGATTGGCGGTTCCGACGGTTTTCGTGGGCTGCGATGCAACGCTTAAACCCGTGGCATCGCAAAAAGTGACCTCGCGTTCGACCGAAAAACAGTTCCGAGAAAAGGTCGCCGAATTGAGGATGGAAAAAAATCGAGTGGAGCGTGCCATCGCGAAACTAGAGCAAAGTCGCCAGGAATCGCTGGA
>JBEBGH010000449.1:0-3685 GCA_040081565.1 Pirellulaceae bacterium | reverse complement strand
CTTCGTCGCTCATCATGCTCAAGTACGAGGAACGCCTCCGAAGATTACGTCGTATCCGGTTGCTGTTTACGTTCGGCGTGCTGATCGTAACCGCAGTCGTGGCAACGATTGTTTATTTTAAGGTTGCCGCAGATTCACAAGCAGACGTTGCAGATCAAACTCAGACTGCAGAGAACAAGCAGGACCTGAAGGAGAATCTGGAACCAAAAAATGTCGCCGCGAAAGACTCGCAAGCCAAAAAAGCGTCTCCCGTAAAACCGCGTGAGCCAGAAGTTGTGCGGTCCCACGATCTAGCCAAATTCGCCTACCATACTCCGCGCGAGGCTGAAGACTTGTGGGCTCGCGTGTTCCCATCCATTCTCGAATTGAAGATCAGTCGAGGCGGTACAGAATCCTCGGTCGCGGGCGTGCTCGTCGATTCACGCGGTTGGGTTGTCACCAGTTACTCGGGCATCCGCGATGCGGACCAGATTCTATGCCGCGTCGCTCCCAGCCAGATGACCTTCAACTTCAATGCCACCGCTGTGACCGATACGAGCAAAGGAATTTTGGCTTTTGATGCGGATGTCGATCTCGCGATTATTCAAATCAATCGCAAGCTGGTCGATGTCATCACTCCGATCACGATTGCGAAACAACCGCCGGTGGTCGGCGTGCGAACATTCATGGCTGCGCCGCCAAGTCTCTCGAAATTCGCTTGGGTCAGCGAATCCCAGATCGCCTTCGAAAGTTTTTCGAATTCAATAACCGAGAATCTAAAGACAACGATTGAGGCAGCCGGCCTGAAGCCCGACCGCAGTTGGCAAGTCCATGACACTGTGGCACCAGCGGTTCCCGGTTCGCCGATTTTCACGATCAAGAATGCCTTAATTGGAGTCGTGACCAAGGGATCAACCAAATCAAAAGCCATCGTGGCATCCGGTGACGAAATTTCGAATTTGATCAAACAGGTCGGAGACGAACCAATCATTCCTGCGACCGTACAAGACAATTTCCTCGCACCGCCGAACATGCCGCAACTTCCGGTGGCGAGTGACTACTACACACAGAGTCGTCAACTGAATGACACAGCTCTCGCCTGTTTGCCCTTTGATTGGATACCAACAAGAAATGCCGAATTGGATTTGTTAATAAACTTTTTCCGAACGCTGCAAGCAACTGGTGATGTGATCCGGCTGCGGGAGCAGCGCATCAAACTGGACGATGAAATTGAATTGACCAAACAGATTAATTTTTGGGAACTCGAATCGTCGGTCCTCCTTGACGACCCCGAATTGACTCAGATCAAGGCCATACATGCCCTTAGCGGACTGGATCAATTAACCAAGTTGCCAGCGAAACCTTGCCTCGCCTACGTTGAAGTTACTCACGCGGCGACGCTGGGGCAAAGCAAACACTATGCGAAAGTCTTGGAGACGAATCTGTACCTCGGTTTCGATGCTGAGCCTGAAAAATATGTGATGGGCTCCGGGTCACGCTGGCTGCTGGTCGTGGAATCCATTGAGCCCGCGGCAACGTCGGTTGATTTTGGCGCCAAAAAAATAAATTCGCGCGGCGCGAAAATTTCGGCAGCTTTTGAGCTTTCTACCCGATAATCCGGTTCAACTTTGGCGAACTGAATCTCGTTGCTTATCAAGTCTTTTTTCGGAAACCGTCAAACTGGTTCCGAGGTTTTGTGCAAACTTGGAGACGCGAAGTTCTTCCACCATCCAGCGGAATGTGACAAGTTCGGGATCGACCCAGCCGTTTTGTTCATGGATCTTTTTCAATCGTTCGTACTCGCTCCAGTGCTTGCGAATCAACTGTGTGGTTTGACGATCGTTATCCAAAGGCGTGGAAGGCAACTTTTGCAGTCGTCCGACAATCGCCAGGAGAAATCGCGGGTAATGCTGCAGCCATCGCCAGGGAACGGACACTAATGTCTCTTCGGCGAACAGGTCGCGAAGCTGCTGCCGAACATCCGCCAGGGCATCACCGTACTTGGCGGGAGTCTGCTGCAGTTGCAGCGAAACACTCTGTGCGGCCCCCGCCAGTTTTGGCAGCCAAGCGGCAACTTCTTGTGTCGCCACGGAAATCAACTCGACGGCCCGCTCGTTCCTCGCGACGAAATCCGAACTCTTCGTTAACGCCGGTTGCCCCTCGATTAACCCGATGGCCACGATTTTTTGACCAAGCCAATTGGAAAACCAATCGGGCTTGATCCACCGAGCAATTTGCACTTTGGCTTTTTCCAAATCGGGCAACCATTGAACTTGGGCGCGAATATTTTTCTTCTGCTTAATGCTAAACAGACGAAGTAGACCACCTTCCGAAAGAACGCGAGCCTTGTCCGGAGAGTCAACCAAACGAAGTGCCACGTTGTCGCCTTCGTCAATGATGGCTGGATAGGCAATCAGGCGCGTGGTTCCCCGGACGATCGGGACTTCGTGCGGAAGGTCGCCCCAAGTCCAATCGACGAAGCCCTTCCGATTCCATTCGTGATCGTCGGTGTCGATTCGACCAAGGTTTTCTGTCGGCCCAAGTTGTCCACGAATTTCAGCAAGCGAGCGGCCCTGGGCGATGGGCTTACCCGCCTCATCCTCGACCACAACATTCACCAGCAGATGCCGATCGATCTTTTCCGTGTCAAACAAGTTGGCCGTGATCGGCTCGCCAGCAATGCGGCTCAAGGCCTTGGCAACGGCATCCGGAAAACTTCCCTCCCCGAACTTGATTTGCTCGACCACCTGTTTGGCCACATCCGGGGCCGGAACCAGATTGCGACGAATGCTCTTGGGGAGGCTGCGAATCATTGAGGCGATCCGTTCCCGCAGCAAACCAGGAATCAGCCAACCCATTTGTAAATCATCAATCTGACCGATCGCCTCCCGCGGCAACCGCACGTTGGCCCCATCCGTTTCACTGCCCGGTTGAAATTGGTATTCGACTGGGACGGTAACATTGCCGACTTGAACTCGATCCGGCATCTGGTTGGCAGCCGCAACCGCTTCTTCAGAAAGTCCCAAAACCTCAGAGTCCATTTGCAGTCGCCGGTCCAGATCGGGATCTTGCCGTAGCAACTCAATAAGGCTGCGGACGTCCACTGCTTCGTCTGGCAATCGTCGCCTGTAGAAGTCGGCAATGGCGGCAGAATCAATGATGAGTTGACGCTGTCGGGTTTTTTTGGCAAGGCTATCGACGTCATCAATTAGCAGTTGATTGTGCAGGTGAAAGTTGAACTCATGTTGCATTTGGCCGGCAACCAACCCCTCATCAATAAATAATTGACGGCTCACCACGGGATCAATCTTCGTGTAGTTCACTCGCTGCCTTAAGCGGATCGGCAATCCAAACAGCGATGTATTTTGATAAGCCATCACGGTTTGGCTCTTGCTGCTCCAGAAGGGATCAACCTGGGATCGCTTCAGCAAATGTTCGGCGACCGGTTCGATCCATTCCGGCTTGATCGCCGCGATCGTCCGACCGTAACGGCGCGTGGTCTCGATAATTTCGGCGGCAACGATCCACTTGGGTCGTGCTTGAAAAACTCCTGATCCCGGCCATAACTGGAAGCGAATTCCGCCGGCCCCCAAGTATTCGTTGCGATCTTCCAGCATCGCAAAGGCATCGGCCCCGCGCACTTCCAGATCGACCATGTGGTAACTTTGGTTAAACAGCACGGCGCTGTGCTGCCAGGCCCACTGTT
>JBEBGH010000448.1:0-3710 GCA_040081565.1 Pirellulaceae bacterium | reverse complement strand
TAAGGTGGATCCGCGAACCCGCGAGAGCTTCGTAGGTCCCACTGCCGTGAAATTCTCCGGCACCAAAGCCTGTTAACGTGACGATCCCGCCACCTGACGCCCGCACGAATCCGGTGTTATTAAAGGCGGCATTACCGCCCCCCGCGTTAGCCACATCAATGGTCAGATTTTCACCAGCGGCGTTCGCGAGAAATAGGCCTTGGTTGTTGATGAACATCGAATTCATACCAACGCTGCCGTTCCCCTGTATCGAATGCCCGGCTCCTTGAGTGAATTGGCCTGACCCCGTAATTCGGGCGCCAGTTCCAGACAGCGCAATCACTCCCGTGCCGTTGACCGTTGAGGCTGCCGAAAAAGACATCTGAGTGATGTTTCCACCGGCAAGAAAATTGATGAATCCATTGTTGCTCACACTTTGGGTAATGCCCAACGTCCGGTTGTCCAAAATGTTCAACGTATCGCCCGTGGAGATATTCACCTGGTTGACGGTTGAATTCAAGTCAAACGAAACCACAGCATTGCCGACCAAACCGTTGTCGATGAAGACGTTCCAATTCTGCCCGCCATTACCATTGTTGGGCACAAAACCGCCGCTCCAGTTCGCCGCGTTGTTCCAATTGCTGACCCCACCGAGCCAATTCGTATTCGTTTGAGCGGACGCAATTCCGGCCGCTCCAAACATCATCGTAAAAAGAGCTAAGCGCGTTGCGAATGACTTGCGATGATTACGATTGAAGGCCGATTTCGCTGACATGATTAACTTTCGCTTTTTGTGTTTAAATGGCGACTCGATCCGTCACTTTCTCACCGAGTACCTTGTCATAAGTCGAACGGTGAACAGACTATTCCGTCGTACATTCAGGCGTAATCCGAAACGAAGGAGGATCACAATCTTTAGTCATTTGGCGAAAATTCTGAATAAACAACGCTCAATAGTGTTTCCAGCCTTCGAAGAAATGGTTTATTGAAACGGGCCAGCCAACGACTATGCTTATAGGAATCGGGAGTTGTCATAAAAATTTCTAACTGCTCGGTTTTCATGAGCCCAAACCAGTCGCGATTACGCCTAGATGATTTGCTGCCTTTGGTTTACACCCAGTTGCGGGAATACGCCTCTCGGATGTTGACCGAAGAAAAGACTGGGATTTCGTTGCAGACCTCGGACTTGGTTCACGAGGTCTATTTGCGACTCAGCCAGCTGGAAGAGATATCTTGGGATAATGACCGGGACGTGATGCGTGCCGCGGTGGGTGTCATGCGCAGGATTTTGGTCGACCATGCACGCGCACGAAAAGCCGCCAAGCGGACCCCAACGGACATGCGGTTAATGATTCCAGTAGAATCGATTCCCGATCAAAATTGTTCAACGATGGGTCCTGACATTCTGGACTTGGATGAGGCCCTCCATCGGTTGGAGGCGGTTGATCGACGAATGGCGGAAATCGTCGAACTCCGGTACTTGGGGGGGTTCTCCGTGGAAGAAGTCGCCAGGTTGTTGCAGATTTCGGCACCCACCGTGAAACGCGATTGGGCGCTGGCCAAGGCGTGGTTGTACAGGGAATTAAAGGATGAGTCCATCTCAAGCCCATGAACGATGGAAAACGATCGAGAAGATCTTTCACCAAGTCATGGCGGAAAGGGATCCGTCGACCCAACGCCAAAAGTCTATTGAACTCACCGCCGGCGACGAAGATCTCTTCCGCGAAGTCTGGTCACTCATTGAGGCGGCTCACGAATCAAAAGAATTCCTCGAAAACCGCGACGAGCTCGAGATCGATTCGGTCGAAGAAATATTCGATGAGCTGAAAAAATCCGCTGACGAAACAGACAACGAGGCGGCCAATGCTCGATTTGCCAACTCGCCTCTTCCCTTTGGTCAGCTCGAGGCAAAAACCGGAACGAAACAAGATGTTTCGATTCAGGAATTGTCTAACCAACTCTCGCAATTGCGCCCGGATTTCGAAGTGATGGGTTTGGCAGGTCGCGGGGGAGCGGGGGTTGTTTTTCATGTGCGGGACCTAAGGCTGGCGCGGGATGTTGCGGTAAAAGTCCTGATCGGTAATGGGCATCATTCTCGGCAATCATCCGGGCTGCGCCGCGAATCATTAGCCGCCACGGTTGAAAGCGATTTTGTTGTTCGCCTGTACGAAATATCTCCGGCCGAATCTCCATTGCAATACTTGGTGATGGAGTGGGTGAAAGGCCCATCGTTGCGGGAATGGTTGCATGGTCACGGTGCCCTTTCTCATCGAGAGGCAGCCCGGTTGATGAGCCAAGTCGCGGCGGGAGTTCATCAAGCCCATCTGGCTGGATTGATCCACGGCGACATCAAGCCCGCGAATGTTATACTTGATCCAATCAAAAGCAAAATCTCGTATGACTTGTCGAGTGACTATCGGGCCAAAATTTCTGATTTCGGTTTATCGCGTGGACCCGCAGAGTCCGCAACAAACGACCAACGCTTTGGTGGAACTCCAGCTTATGCTGATCCGCAACGGCTGCTCGAAAAGATGCCCCCATCCGTCGCGGGCGATGTCTGGTCGTTGGGCGCGACGCTCTACCATTGCCTGCTTGGCTGCACGCCCTATCCAGGGACATTGATTCAAGTCGTGCGAAGTGCTCGCATTTCGGCCCCACTCTCGCCCCGCAATCGCGATCCCTCGATTCCGCGTGATCTTGAAAGCATTTGCCTCAAGGCCTTGTCGCGACAACCCGAAAATCGATACGCCAACGCCCAAGAACTGGCGGACGATCTCAAGCGCTTTCTGGACGGTCGCCCGGTCGTTGCGCGACCGATCGGGATGCCTCAACGAATAACCAGCTGGTGTCATCGCAATCCGGTGATTTCGGCGCTCGGCGCGTTAGTGCTCCTTCTGGGTGCGGCCATCCTCACCACGTCGCTTTACACGACGTGGAAACTCTCCGTCAAGAACGCCGAAATCGAACGACAAACGGAGGCCGCTCGCCTCGCACGCCTCGAGCACTTGGTTGGCGGTGATCCGGCCGGCCTTAGTGCGATTTTCGCCTCGCGTGAATTCGAAGGTGAACAGGAAATTAAATTCTTGAAGTCCCTCGATTCCAAAGGGACTGCATCGTTAACCCAGCCTGAAGTAAATGCGGCCGTACTGCTGGCCCTGTCCGGAAGTGCCAACATCGAAACGCTGGCTCGGGCAGCCGCCGAAAGCAGCCCCTCCCCTGCACAATGTCAGAATTTGATTCGCGCCATGGCTCCCTTCGCCGCCGAATCCTCAACTCAACTTCGGCGAACTTTTGAGAAGACGTCGGATCCTCAAGTCCAGGCTCGCCTCGCGACGGTTGCCGCCGGCATCGGCGATTTAAGTTTGCTAGCTCAAATCTGCCAACGCGGCGAAGATCCGGCACAACGAACCGCCTTTGTTCATGGCTTGCCGAACTACCACCCTGCCACCGACGGCCTGCTCCAATTACTCGCCGACGAAATACCCGTCGATGTTCAGGCGGCGGTCTGCGAAGGCCTGGCGCTGACTGATCATCGAAACTTTTTGCGTCTGGACCGTCAATCGCTAGCCGATCGCCTCAACGTCCTGCAATCAACAACAAGTGCCGGTGAAGTTTATTCGGCAGCGCGAGTTGCCCTGCGACGATGGGATGCACAGTCGTTGCCTCGTCGCGACGGGGGCTCGGATGCCGGTGGTTCCATTCAGGTGCTGAGCAATGGAATTACAATGATC
>JBEBGH010000122.1:0-13753 GCA_040081565.1 Pirellulaceae bacterium | reverse complement strand
GAACACCTTGTCGACGTTTACTTCGAGATCGATGACGTTGACGATCATATTGAAGTTGGCGGGACCACTCGCTATCGAATCCGCATCGTGAACCAGGGCACCAAGCCAGCGAACAATGTCAAAATGGATGTTGAGATGGCAGAAGGCGTTCGCCCGACCAACGTCGACAGTTCTCTGCAAAACGAAATTCGCGGCCAGCTGGTTTCCTTTGCCCCGATTTCGAACATCAATCCGGGTGAAGAAATCGTGATCGTCGTCGAGGCAACCGGCACAGGACCGGGTGAGCATCGCGTCGCGGCCAATCTTCGCACCGAAGGCCGCGAGATCAACATCACCAAGGAAGAAAGCACTCGTGTCTACGCCGACCGGTAGATGACGACCCTTGGCATTCAGACCCTCTTGCCCTCCCGCTGCACCGGCCCAATTTTCGGCGAAACGTCGCCTGCCGGAAGTTGCCGTGATAAACTGGTTTCGTGCGCTTTAGAGCCTATCCCAAACGGTTGACCATTGTTTGTGGCGATCCTAGAGTTTCCAATCGAAGTTTGCAGCGCGGTGCTTGATGAAATTTCTGTTTACGATTTTCGCGACGGCGATATTCCTTTGCCAATCGGTCCTCGCTGTTGAGCAGCCCAACATCATTTTGATTTTTGTGGACGATCTCGGCTGGAAAGATGTAGGCTACCAAGGGAGCGATTTTAATGAGACTCCCCGGCTGGATGCTCTCGCGAAAGAAGGAATGGTCTTCACCGCAGCCTATGCGTCGGCGGGAAATTGTGCGCCGAGTCGAGCCTGTTTGCTCTCGGGGAACTACACCCCGCGTCATCATGTTTATGCGGTGGGCAGCACGGATCGGGGGCCCAAAGCATCGCAGCGATTGATTCCGATTCCCAACCGGTCCGGGATCGCTCGGGAAAATGTGACGATCGCCGATGTCCTGAAAGCGGCCGGTTACCGTACAGGCCATTTCGGTAAATGGCATTTGGCTGGCAACGAAGGTTCTTTGCCCAGCGAACAAGGCTTTGACGTGACCTTTGATTCGGTTGGCGGCGAACTACCCGAAGGCAAAGCCGGAAATAAAGCGGGTCTTCCCGAAGATCCGAAAGGTGTTTTTTCGCTCACTCGAAAGGCATGCGAGTTCATCGAAGAAAACAAAAAAGGTCCATTCTTCTGTTACCTTGCGCATCACGCTCCGCATTCGCCCTACCAGGCGAAACCGGAAACGCTCGAGCATTTCAAATCCAAACCACCCGGCAAGCAACATAGCAAGCCATTGTACGCCGGCTGCGTATTCGATCTTGACGCCAGCATCGGCATGTTGCTCGACAAACTAAAAGAACTCGATTTGGAAAAAAATACGCTGGTTGTTTTCACCAGTGACAACGGCGGAGTGGTGGGGATTTCCCAAGAACCCCTGCGCGGAAACAAAGGCAGCTATTACGAAGGCGGTATTCGCGAGCCGATGATCGTTCGCTGGCCGGGTGTCACGAAACCCGGCTCGCGCTGCGACGTGCCCGTCATCAATGTGGACTTCTTTCCGACGTTCCTTGCCGCTGCTGGGGCCAAGCCGCCTGAAGGCAAAGTGCTGGACGGCGGAAACTTGCGAGGGCTTTTCGACGGTCGCCAAGAACTCACGAGGCAGTCGATCTTTTGGCACTTTCCCGGTTATCTCGACACGCCGGTATTGCGGGGGCGTGAATTGGATGTTCGCACGGGCTTTCGCAGTCGACCTGTGAGTGTGATTCGCAAAGGGAATTGGAAACTGCATTTGTATCACGAAGAATGGCAACTGGACGGTGGCCGGGAAAAGCTGAACGGAAACCGCGCCGTTGAACTCTACGACTTGGTTAATGACACTGGCGAGCGCAACGATTTGGCCGCCGCGAATCCAGAAAAACGGGACGAGTTACTCAACGATCTGTTGGCTTGGATCAAAGAAACCGACGCCCCGATCCCGGACAAACCCAATCCCCAGTTCGACCCCGCAGCCGTGGTTTCAGCTAAGCCAAAAACCAAGGACTAACAACCAGATCGGCTGCGGGCCGGTCATGCGAACTGTACCGATTACGGCGATTGTGGGCTATTAAAAGAATTTCCCTTGACCCATAATCCATGGCCAAGAACAATAAAAAACGTAACTTTTCTCGTAGCGGACGAAATTGTGCACTCGTCCAAAAGTTCGGGTTTTGATCCAAGAAGAGGTTGAAGATGTTGAAGTATGCTTTGTTGGCCATGGTAGCAATGGTGTTTAGTGTTCCGGCAATCGCACAAGCCGATTGCGGTTGCGGATGTGGCGCGCCAGTGGCCTGCTGCCAACCTGCTGACCCCTGTGCTTGCCCGCCTAAAACGCGGCTGAAATTGCAACGAGTCGAAAAAGAAGTCACTCGTTGCAAACGCGTTTGCGTGATCGACGAATGCGGTTGCGCACGAATGGAACGAGTTCCCGTAACTAAATGCGTAACACGACTGCAACTGGTCCGCGTTCCACGCGAGCCAAAATGTTGTTGTCCGACGCCAGTTTGCGAATGTGGTTGTCGATAGTTCATCGATTACCTCCCAGAATAAACTGACAGAGAAAAGCCCTTGCTCGCCGCGAGGGCTTTTTTATTGCGCCGTCACCTGAAGCATTGGCCGCCGCCAAGCAAATGCCTTCGCCGTCCGCTATACTCAACCGGAATGAAAAATGAGTCGCGCGTACGGCCAGTTGCCGAGACTCGCAGTAGCTGTTTTTGGGAGAGAATTTCGATGATCCAATGTCGTAATCTGTTCGCAGCGTTCTTGGCGACCTTAGGCGTTACCATTTTGACTGCTGCTGTTTTGCGGGCCGATGATTGGCCCCAATGGTTAGGTCCGCAACGGAATGGCACTTGGAATGAAACCGGAATCGTCGAGAAGTTTCCCGAGGGTGGTCCGCCGATCGTTTGGCGAATGCCAGTCGCGGGAGGTTATTCCGGTCCGGCTGTTGCGAACGGACGCGTCTTCAATATGGACTATGTTCTCAAGGCAGGTGATCCGGCTCCCGATCCAGGTCGACGCAATGAGTTGTCCGGCACTGAACGCGTTTTGTGCTTTGACGAAAAAACCGGGAAGGAGTTGTGGAGCAAAGCCTACGATTGCGATTACCGCATTTCATTTCCGGCCGGCCCGCGCTGCACGCCCACCGTCGATGGAGACCACGTTTACTGTCTGGGTGCGATGGGACGATTGATGTGCCTGCGAGTTGCCGATGGTTCGGTGGTCTGGGAACGCGAATTGATGCAGGATTACAAGGTCAAAGAGTGCCCGATCTGGGGCTATGCGGCTCATCCGCTGGTACAAGGCGATCATCTGTATTGCATCGTGGGCGGTGAAGGCGCGGACGGCAAGGGTTCCGTCGCCGTTTGCTTCGACAAGTCAACGGGCAAGGAAATCTGGCATAGCGTTTCGGCCAAAGAGCCCGGTTATTGTCCGCCGACGCTGATCGAACATGCTGGCCACGAACAACTGCTCATTTGGGATCCAGAAAAGTTGAACTCGCTTGATCCAGAAACCGGCGAGGTCTATTGGTCGATTCCTTGTGCACCTCAATACGCCATGTCGATTGTTGCCCCGGTTAAATACGAAAACAAAGTTCTCGTGGCGGGCATCGGCAACGCCAGTTTGTTGGCTGAACTCGACGACGAGAAACCCGCGGCGAGTACGGTTTGGAGTGAAAAGGGTTTCCATCCGATTCACAGCCCGTTTGTCATTGAAGCGGGCCATATCTTTGGCGTCGATGGCGACGGGACGTTGCGTTGTTTGAAGCTCGACACCTGCGAACGTGTTTGGGGCACGACGGAACCCACCACGGGATCGCGGCCACAAGGCAGCGGCACGGGCTTCATGGTCAAGAACGGAGATCGCTTCTTTATCGCCGGCGAAACTGGCGAACTGACAATTGCCAAGTTGTCTCCCAAGGAATACAAAAAGGTCTCCAGCGCGAAACTTTTGGAGCCAACCCACGAATCGCGACGGAAAGTTCTCTGGAGCCATCCTGCCTTCGCTAATGGTCACATGTATTGGCGAAACGACAAGGAAATCATCTGCGTTGACCTCCGCAAAAAATAATGGGTCGACGTTCACGGAAGAAACCTGATGCCCGACGCCACGCCGAGATTTATTGACGAGTTGAAGTTCTTGCAATCGCATGTCGAGACACATGTTTTGCAGGGAGAGGAAGGCTCTGTGGTCGCCGTCGTTCCGGCTTGGCAGGGTCGGACGATGACCTCCGCGACCTCAGCTGAAGGCTTGAGCTATGGATGGCTCAACCACGAGCTGATTCGCAGCCGACGTGTTTTCCCGCAAGCGAACTTGTACGGCGGCGAGGATCGCTTGTGGCTTGCGCCCGAAGGCGGCCAGTTCTCTTTCTTCTTTGAGCCAGGTGCCCCTTTTGAATTTGGAAATTGGCGTTGTCCGGCACTGATTGATACCGAACCGTTTGATCTGGTCGAAGTGTCCAGTCGGGAAATTATCTGTTCGAAGACCGCCTTGTTGAAAAATTACAGCCAAACAAAATTCGCGACTCGACTGGAACGAAAGGTTTCAATACTGGAACGAGCGAACATCGCCGCCGCGCTGAACTTGCAAGTTCCCGATTCTGTTCGCTGTGTCGGGCATGAAAGCCAGAATCGAATGACGAATGTCGGCAACGAAGCTTGGTCGGCTGCCAAAGGTTTGCCGGCGAATTGGAATTTGGGGATGTTCAACCCCTCCGATGGAGTGACAATGGTTGTGCCTTACCGCGACGGTGCGGAAGATGAACTGGGCAAAATTGTAACCAGCGATTATTTCGGCGAGGTCGACCAGTCGCGATTACAAATTGACCACGAGCGGAAGTTGATCTTCTTTCGAGGCGACGGAAATTTCCGCAGCAAATTGGGACTGTCGCATCAACGTGCGCTTCCAATCCTCGGGAGTTGGGACGATCGCCTCGGTGCCTTGACGATCGTGCGATTTAACCGCCCCGAAAGAGTCGAAGTCGGTTACACGAACAACCTATGGCGGATTCAGGATCAGCCGTTTTCCGGCGACGCAGTCAATTGTTATAACGACGGCCCGAATGAATCGGGTGAACGTTTGGGGCCGTTCTATGAGCTCGAGTCGTTGTCGCCTGCGTTAGCCCTGAACCCAACTGAGTCATACAACCATATTCACCAGACGTTTCACTTTGAAGGGGAGCGGGCAGCGTTGTCGGGGCTGACGGAAGCAGTCTTTGGTGTCGGAGTTTCAGAAATCGCGCGACGATTTCAGTAACGTTGAAGCGGCAGGCAACGATTATTTCTCAAACACAAATAGGTGGTTGAGTCCCAGTTGAAAGCGGCGATGGGCAATCAGCCTTAGTTTTGCTGTTTCGAAAATCGGGCGAGTGTCTGCCGGTTTGAAACCATAATGTTCTTCCAGCGACATGCCGTCGACGATCCGCAGCGTTTTCAGGATGCTCAGGATATGATCGACGAACGGAGAGGGAACGGTGATGATCAAACGTCCCCCCGGATTAAGGTATTGAAAGCAATCGGCAGCAAGTTTTGCTTGCGCTGCTTGTGGAATATGTTCCAGTACGGCCAACATTGTGATGGCGTCATAAGTTTGAGCGTCCGGCAGGTTTTCGGGGAAGAAACCTGGCACCAGAAGTCCGCCCGCGCATTGTTCCGGTTTAGCAACATCGGGGTCGATTCCGACGCCGCCCGAGATTCGATCGGAGAGTTGTTTGAAGATGGCCCCATCGGCGCAACCGACATCCAAAAGGCGCCCGTTCCGCTTGATCCATGGCGCGGCTTTGGCAATTCGCCAACGCTGCAAGATACGGTCGCCAATCTTCATTCCTGAACCTTCTGTAAAGACCCCTTCGAATCACGGGCGAGTTTAGCACTTGTCAGCAAATCCGAGAACCTCGATCGGCCCGTTACCCCAGTCAGAAGCGCAAAGTCGACGGTGTCAGGGGGCGATGGATTGACTGCTTTGACGGGGCGTTCAGAAAACGGTTTCTAGCAAGTTTCCCCGTAATTATTGCCGGAAAAACTGCCCGACTTCTCGCCGTTGGCATTGCAAGTTATCGTTGACACACCTGATTTTCGCTACCGCCTTTTGAAATCGATGTTTCATGACAGTTGTCCGACCCGGTGCCTTGTCGCACCAAGTCTTGTCGCAATTCTATTTTCGACCCTTTAGCGTCCAGCTTGATCCAAGTTGCTGGGCCGCGGTCGATCAATCGCTTCAAGTTGTCCGGCAGATGATCGAGGAAGGTCGAACCGTTTATGGATTGAACACGGGCTTTGGATTACTGGCCAATCAAAAGATTTCATCGGATAAGTTGGCCGAATTGCAGGTCAATCTGGTTCGGTCGCATTCTGCGGGGTGCGGGGAATTGTTGCCGGACTCGGTGGTTCGTTTGGTCATGTTGCTCAAGGCAGCCAGCCTGGCTCGCGGTTACTCTGGAGTGCGACGCCAAACGATTGAACTTCTGATTGCCATGCTGAACGCCGATATTCTCCCTTGCATTCCCGGGAAAGGCTCAGTGGGTGCCAGTGGCGACTTGGCACCCTTGGCTCACATGAGTCTGGCGATGATCGGTGAAGGGCGCGTGAGAGTCAAAGGAGAAGAGATTGATTCGACAACGGCACTAAAAAAACATGGACTTGAACCATTGGCGTTAGGACCGAAAGAGGGGCTTGCGCTTCTCAATGGCACGCAAGTCTCGACGGCTCTCGCGTTGGCGGCGTTGTACGAGTGCGAACGAGGATTCCAGTCAGCCATTGTTACCGGAGCAATGACAGTCGACGCCGCCACGGGCAGCGATGTACCGTTTGACTCCCGCATCCACGCGATCCGCAATCACCCCGCGCAACAAGACTGTGCGGCGGCCTATTTAAGCCTGTTACAAGGAAGTTCGATTCGCGAATCCCATCGCGATTGCCAACGTGTCCAAGATCCGTATTCCTTGCGTTGTCAGCCTCAAGTGATGGGCGCGTGTCTCGAATCGCTTCGTCATGCGGCGATAGTCCTGTTGCGTGAGGCAAATGCCGTTTCTGACAATCCCTTGGTTTTCTCGGACGATCACTCCATGTTATCGGGAGGAAATTTCCATGCGGAACCAGTTGCTTTAGTTGCGGATCAGATGGCCGTGGCGATTGCTGAGGTCGGAGCTTTGTCGGAACGCCGCATCGCACTGCTCGTCGATCACCACCTCAGCGGTTTGCCACCGTTTCTGGTGAAGGAAGGAGGCTTGAATTCGGGTTTCATGATCCCTCAAGTCACCGCTGCCGCTCTCGCCAGCGAGAACAAACAACTGGCGACGCCGTCGAGTGTTGATTCCCTGCCGACCAGTGCCAACCAGGAAGATCATGTTAGCATGGCCACTTATGCTGCACGCCGGTTGCTCACCATGGTCGACAATACCAATACGATTTTGGCGATTGAATTGTTGGCGGCAGCCCAAGGCCTCGACTTTCGTGCACCGCTCAAGTCGAGCCCAGCATTGACGGCGCTTCATGCTCGCGTTCGAGCTGTTGCCCCTTTCTACGAGCGCGATCGAGTTTTTGCGGACGACATTCGCCTTGTCAAATCGGAAATCATTGCGGCTCCGACGAATGAGTTGGTCCGCGTATTTGAATGAACAAGGTTTTCCTTCTTTCGACTCGTCCAAAACTATCCAAACGATGATGGTCGCGTGATCAAATTGAGTACGGTTTCGAAATGTGGCGTTTGTCTTGCTTCAATACCGCACGGTGCCAGAGCCAAAAAAGGCCGCCAATTTAGGGTTTTTCGCAATAAATTGGAAATTGGCCCGACGTGTGCAATGTAATAAGGGCATAGGACGCGAAGAGACGCGGCCAGTGTTTAGGATTCCTTTGCCGGAGGAGCAAAATGAAAAAAGCGATTGTGATTTGGACCTTGTTCTTGGTTGTTATGGGTGGATTTACGGCGAGCACGATTCGCGCCGACCACCGCGATTGCCTTTGCCGCATCGAAGAAGAAGCCGAATCGGTCCGTTGTCTGGCGGACGACATTCGTGTGATGTTCCGCCGACAGTTTCATTGCTCGGCAGTTGTTCGACAGTTGCAATCGACCAGCAACGATATCGAATCCGCTGCTCGGCGAGTCCGTGGTCTGGCCCGCTCACGCGGCCGTGCCTGTGAACTTCGCGAAGCCATATCGTGCCTGTCGGGACATGTTAATGACCTCGAGTCGTTGGTTCATACAGCAAAAATGCGTGCCGCTCGCGGATTGGATGCCCCGCTGGGTTGCACGTTGGAAATCGATCGAATGATGGCAACGATTTGCACCAAAGTCAACAACATGGTGGCCTTGGTGAATACAATGGAATCGGGTTACGCGGTTCCTCAATCACCGTACGGATACGGCGGTGGTTACCCAAGCTCTGGTTTGGGTAATGGTTACGGTGGCAACCAGGGCGGAAACTACGGTGGAAATTATGGTGGAAATTATGGTGGTGGAAACGGGTATGGTGGATCATTGAATAACGGTGGTGGTTACTACCGCGACGCCTTGCCAGCTCCCCGGTACCCAACCGAAGTTGCCCCCGGAGCACTGCCAGGAACCGGAGCGATGTACGCTCCTCGAAATGGCGGAACGATGAGTCCTCCAGTAGGCCTCTACGGCCGCCGCGGAAACGGAGTTGAAGTATCAAACAACGGATTGGTTCTGAAAATCGGTGGTGTACCGATCAAGCTGAACTAACCCAAGCAACCCTGAGTGAATAACTCGAAAGCGGCTCTCGCCAAAAAGCGGGAGCCGTTTTTTTTTGCTTAACGAGTTCGCCAAAATCCTCGATCGGCCAAATAGACGAGTGCCGGCAAAACAGTCAGGTCGCACAACAATGCGCAGGCAAGCGTCCCGGAGGATAACAAGGCAAACATTCGCAGGGGCGGCAGTTGACTAAGCGCCAATACGGAAAATCCTCCCACCAGCACCGTGCTAGTCAGGATCATGGCTCCGCCAGCATGGGACAAAGTCCGGACGATCGCAATCCGCGTGTCGCCCGTCGCGGTCTTTTCCCGGCGAAATCGCATCACAAAATGAATCGTGGCGTCGACTGCAATTCCCAGACACAAGTCGAATGTCATCACGCTGGCGATTCCCAGTGACTGTCCCGATAACTGGAGAAATCCACCGGTTAACAACAGGGGCATTAAGTTCGGAATAATTGCCAACAGGCCTAACGTTAAAGAACGAAACGCAAAAGCCATGATCAAGATAATGATCGCGGCTGTAGCCGAAAGGCTTTTGGCCAAGTCGCTGATCAGAAAATTCACGTTGCGGGCTGCGACAACAGATGTGCCCGTCAAGTGCATCGAAAAACCAGGATGCTGTTCTTCCAGCTGCAGCAGTTTCTTTTCAATTTGCTGAAACGCGGGTTCCAGCGGTGCTGCGCCAGCGTCCGGAACCTTCGCGGTCACCAGCAATCGCCGCAAGTCGGTTCTCACGATTCGTTTCGTCGCGCTCGAGGGGAGTAATTCAAATTCGCGTTTCCAAGGACCCAAGGTCGACAAAGCGGCGGCAATGCTGCCAATCGAAAACGGCTCAGCAGTATATCCCGTCGATTTCAGCTCGGTATGGATTTCTCCCAACACTTGAAACAGCTCGGGCGAGGCAACAGTTAGCCGCTCGGGCCACTCGACCACGACATGCATTGGTAAGGAACCTCCGAACGTTCGATCGCACTGTTCGATCACCAGGCGAGTCTCGCTTTTTTCCGGCAACGACTCTGTGAAGCGAATATCGGGTTCGAGCTTCGTAGTTAGGTATGCCAGTACGATGGTGGATCCAATTGCCGAAAGGGCAACTAAGCGGGGATACGCCAGCACGGCATTCGTCCAACGATCAGAGATCGTCCGCTTTGGCAAAGGTGCCGCCTTCTGGTCGGCAGAAGTAGCGACGGATAAGTGATCGTCATGCACGATCGTCCGGCCAGCATTCGCACCCAACCACGACGACATCAACAGGACGTTGACGACAACTACCGAAATGTAGGTAACGACAGTACCCACCGCGCAAACCAGTCCCAAGTGCTGAATGACCTCCAGCTCGGCCAGGTACATCGAACCGAACGCCACGAAAGTCGAAAAGAAGGTCAACGCACACGCCCAGCCAACTTCATTCAAGGCAAACAAAGCAGCATCTGCCGGCTCCAGTCCCCTGCCCCGCGCATGACGAAAGCTAGCCATCAGATGGGTTGAGTCGGTAAAGCCAATCACGTACAGCATTGCCGGCACAATGGTTCCCAGCACGTTGATACGCTCACCAAACACTCCCAGCAGTCCCATCATCCAGATCACACCAATAGCCGGCCCCGCGACGCAAATCAAAATCGCGGAAACCCGACGGAACATCACCAATGATATCGCGGCCGAAACAACGGCGCTGAGAATTGCAAACAGAATTCGCTCGGACCGTGTCTTGTTGAGCAAGTCAACACGAATCGCCTGATGACCTGCCAATCGAACGCTTAATCCGGCGGGTGCCGCCTCCCGCTTGGCGATTTCGTGAATCTGTGTCACCATTCGTTCGATTTCAGACATCGGCGCGCCTGGGTTTTTCAGCTGCGCCAGGATCAACAACATCTTCGCATCGCGCGACAGGAATTGGCCGACAACCAACGGATTTGAAAGCGCTTCACGTTCCGTTTCCGCGCTGTCCTCCGGGCGAGGATCTGGAGGGAGCAGCGGGATGACCCGGCTACCTTTACGACGGACTTGGGTAATGCCGTAAACATCGACGACACAATCCAGCTGTTTGAGTTCGTGACTAATTCGTTGAATGGCGGCGATCGATTCGGGAGCAAACAAGGGCTGTCCATCGACGACCAAGACCAGTTGATCATCGTCGGGACCGAAGTCCTCAAACAGTTGCTCTAGTTGATCGGCTGCCGCATTCGCTCGATGGAAGAGTTCGTGGGGTTGGTCGTCGAATTCCAGCCAACGAGCAGACAACAGCGCCAAACAAGTCGTTATCACTACACCAATTGCGAGCGAAAAACGAAATTTCAAAATCCATTTTCCCAAAGCATCCATTAAAAACGCGTCTCTTCTCTCAGGTACAGGAGTTCGCGGTTCGAGTGACTCGCCAATGTCGAAGCCAATATTGACCTTCGTTCTGGAAAGCCCGCCACAAGGCCTTCGGACCGATCTTTTTCGTGACCAAAATCCGGTGCTCGCCATTGTAACCAACCAATTCCACAAATGCCTTGCCTGTGACAGCTCGATGATCGATTTCGCCAGTCACGGCAGCACCTCCCTCCCAATAAATGATGCTGGTCGAACCTCGTGTTTCTAATTCCTGGCATTCCAGTCGCGGGATAATTTTCACATCTATTTTCCATTCGGGAACCTGCAGCGACCAACCGCTGGGATAAGTGGTTCCCGTCCAAGGGCTGGTCCATTGACCCAACGCAGTCAATCGGAACCTGTCGCCTTTCAATTCCGCTTTTGTACCGTCGGCATTGACGAGTACAATTGTGCGATGTTCGTTGTAGTCGCGTTTTTCATCGCAAACACAATACAACATTAACTCCCGTCCATCATCGAGTTGAACATACAACCAATCCCAACCGCCCATCTGACGGTCAAAATCGCAATGACCGAATTCGCGATCCATCCAGGCCTCGCCGGTCACCTCGAAGGATTCGCCGTCCAATTTCAACCGACCTGAAGCACCGAAACGGGGAATAGAAATGTGAATCCCGCTTTGGTGGTCATTGCGATAGACCTTGCCGTCCTCACCATGTTGTATCTGGCTCTTGCGCGGCTGAAGTTCAAGATCCATCTCAATGCCTCGCATTAAGGCCCGCAGGCAGTGCGCCCCCTCGCGTTCTTCCACCCGCCAGTTTCCATGCCAAGCCTCAAAATGATTAAACGCCGCGCCCGCGTTTAGACGAATCGAACGACGATGGGAAAAATGAAACTGCTGGCGATCAAAGTCAGAGATTGCGAAATGTGCGAAACGAAATTTTGGCGAAAGCCATCGCAAGGGAACAATCCCGAGGATCAACTCGTCTTGCACCTTGCGCCCAAAAAAAGTGAGTTGAAAACCGAAATTGCGCGGGCCTGACTTCAAGTGTCCGCTGTAATACCACCACTCCGTTTGGGCATCTCTTTGGCCAACTAATTGAGTTTGCGCAATCACGGGGGAATTCATCAATAAAGCTCGATTGCCGAAAATGGCTGGCATCAAAGAGACAAAGGCTCTATTTTAGTTTTTGTCGTTGCGGCTCACAACCTCGCAGAAATTGCGTTTACATGATGGGCGGTCGAGGCGGTTGGATATTAGAAGGTTTTTAAACCATCATTGCGAGACGGCAGAGTCTGACTTCAACGTAATGGGCAGATTGCGAAATCGATCGGCGAAAACACCGGAGCCGACGGCAAAAATCTCGTGCTGCGTCGGACGATTGGTTTCCGCCAGATTTCCATTGGGCAGGAGTTCGTAAACGGCCATGCCGCATTCCCGAAAAAATTGACAGATATCGTGTCGGGAAACTCCATAACGTTCCAAACGGTCATCGGTGAGTTTGACTTGGACCACAGGCGGGTGGTCGGCGGCCAGCAATTGCCTGCTGCCGCGCAAGACGTTCAGTTCAAAGCCCTCGACGTGAATTTTGATTAGGGCGATTTTTCCGGCGAGCATTGGGAGTTGATCGTCGAGTGTGACGATTGCAATATCGATCGACTCGCCAGCTTCATTGCCGGTCGCGACGTGGCCAAGTCCACTGTTTCCAGTGCGCAAAAAAGAAACGGTGCCCGCCTTTTCGCCAACGCACACTGGATGCAGTTCTACGTTCTCGGCCATATTATTCATCGCGATGTTTTCGCGCAGGACCTCAAACGTGTCGGGAACCGGCTCATAGCTGATGACTTTGCCGCGCGGAGCAGCTTTCGCAAACAGCGTCGCATACCAACCGAAGTTCCCACCGACATCAACGATCGTATCATCCTCGCGAACTAACTGTTCGAAGACGGTTGAGAGTTCGGGTTCGTAGACGCCCTCGAAGAACACACGAAAGAACAATCCGTCCTCAATCGTCTTGAATTTGCGCCCATCTTGCACCGTAACGACCGGTGTTTTTGCAGCGATGCCGCGCGTCATCCGTTTCCCGATCGCGGCTTTGATCGATCGCGGTACGATCTTGCGGACAAGGTTTCCCACACTGGCGGGCATCAGTTGCCGAATTTTGTTAACGATTCCCATTTATTCGCCTGCTGCCCATTGATTGTCGACTTCGTAGCCCAATTTGATCAGTTGCTTCCCGCCAAAATGCAAAAAGGTTTCCTTCGCCGACTGCGAAAAGTGATTTCGCCAATCGCCGGCGATCCCCTTGCGCGCGAACGTGTTTTTTTTCTCTTCGCCCGGTTTTCGCCCCGTCATTCTGGCAAAACTGAATTTTTCAGCTACTTCAGCCAGTCGTTGCAAGGCAAACTCTTTGCCAGTCAATTGAAACAGGACGGTTCCCAGAGTTGCTGCCGTGTCGTTTAGTAGATCTTCATACCGGACAATCGCCGCGGGCTTTCCCCACCAGGAATCGACAAACTGAGCCCAATTAAATCGCGTCGACCAGCCGGACTTAGGAAATTCCTGAAACAGGTATTCGATGAATCGTGGAAGGTTAGAACGAATGTCGTCGAAGTCTTTGAAGTTCAGATGCCGCCGTCGTTTTTCAACACCGTAGGGCAAGTTGGATTCATTGTGAAACAGGAAATGGTAATAGGCCGAGACCATAATGTCC
>JBEBGH010000447.1:0-3740 GCA_040081565.1 Pirellulaceae bacterium | reverse complement strand
GATGCCGAACTTGAAAAACGATTGCACGATTGGCAGCGGCTGACAACGAGTTCGTACATGCTCGACTCGATTCGCGAGGGCTATGAATCGAAACGTCAACCGGAAACGCTGAAAGAGGCTTCGCATTACCTCGAACAACTAACCGACGGCCATTACAAACGTATTTGGACGCGGTTGGTGGGCGAAGAGCTGTTGGTCGACAACAACGAAAGCGAAACGATCACGGTCGACAAACTCAGTCGAGGCACGCGAGAAGCGGTTTACCTCAGCCTGCGATTGGCACTGGTTACCGTTTATGCTCGACGTGGTGCTGTCATTCCATTGGTCTTTGACGACATCCTTGTCAATTTCGATGCCAAGCGGATGCGAACGGCGGCCAAGCTGCTGATGGACTTTTCCAAACAAGGCTACCAACTGCTGATGTTTACCTGCCACGATCATGTACGCGATGTCTTCCATGCTCTGGAGGCGGACGTTCGAGTGCTACCTCATCATCGTGATGTCGTGGAAAACGGTGCGATTCCGATTCGTTATCAAGTGACGATTCCGGTCAAGCCCGCGGCACCGGTCCCAGTTCCCGTTGCTCTGCCAGCAATTGAGACGCGATCGCGAATCGATCTTGTTCCGGAACAGCATGACTCGGAGCTTGAATACGAATTGTCAGCCGTTCTCTCCGATCAAAAAGAGCAGTTTCGTCTCCGTCATGAAGCCGTTTACGTTGAGAGATCGACGGGGCACGACTTGGAATTGGCTCGCGCAACGGACTATTGGTCGAATCGGTCCACGCGCCACACAGCTTGAATGACCAGCGGTCAGCCCTAAAATGGAAACTTTGCAACGAGTCGCCGGTTCGTTGTCGGAGTTGAGCGTGAGCCGCGTGCTTGTGCCACACCGCAGACCTGGCCGCACAGTCTGTTAGCAGGGTCAATGACGGCAAAGAAACGGAACGTCCGCAACAAGATCGATGATCGGCTCTGCATCGACGTCCGTGGGGCACGCACCCACAATCTGAAGGCCTTAGACGTCCAGTTGCCGCATGATGAATTGATCGTCATTACGGGGCCTAGTGGCTGCGGTAAAAGCTCGCTGGCCATCGATACGATCTTCGCAGAGGGCCAACGGCAATACATCGAGACCTTGTCGACCTACACCCGCCAGTACCTCGACCAGTTGCCCGCAGCCGACGTTGATTCGATCGAAGGTTTGTTGCCGACGGTCAAAATCGACCAGCATTCCTCATCCGTGGGCCCGCGCAGTACAGTCGGTACGATCACCGAGATTCATGACTATTTGCGGTTATTGTACGCCCGGGTTGGCGAGGTTTATTGTCATCAATGCGGTGAACGGATTGGCCAGCAAACGGCCGATGACATTTTGAAATGGATCTGTCGTTTGCCCGAAGGCACGAAGCTGATCGTGTTGGCTCCGATGATTCGGGGACGGAAGGGCAAACATGACGAGGTGATCGAGCAAATTCGGTCCGAGCGGCTGGTGCGCGTTCGAATCGATGGCGAGTTATTGGACATCGAAAACGCGACAGCCCTGGATGCGCGCAAACCTCACACGATCGAAGCCATTACCGATCGCATCGTCGTTCGCCCCGGCATTGAAGACCGATTGCGAGAGTCCATCGATCTGGCGATTCGATTGACCAAGCGGTTAGTTGGTGTCTCTTATCAAGAATCTGGGGCCAAACGCGAAAACAATAGCGAGTGGAGCGAACGGCTGTTCAGTACCGACTTTGCTTGCCCGAATTGTGAGCTGAGTTATCCCGAGATCGAACCGCGGACCTTCAGCTTCAACAGCCCGCATGGTGCCTGCAGCGAGTGCCAGGGGTTAGGCGTTACCGAACAATTCGAGCTCGACCGGATTATTCCCGATCGCAGCCGCAGTTTGCTTAACGGTGCCATTGTCGCTTGGCGCGGGCTTGGTAAGAAACAGATTTCAAAGAGACTGGAACGGATCGAGCCAATCTTGAAACGTCTGTCGGTGACTCCAGACACGCCGTTGGAATCGCTTACGGAAAAAACGTATCGTGAGTTATGGTTGGGCCGCGATGCGAAAACGCCTGGGCTGCTGCAGGCGATTGAAACGGAATGGTCAACGGCCATTGATGCTCGGATCTATGAGGCTTTGGCGGAGGCGCGAGTCAGGTTGCCGTGCCCGGCATGTGGCGGAAAACGTTTAGGAAAAACCGCTTTGGCCGTTCGTTTGCTGGGTTTGAACATCGCTGAAGTTGCCGAACTGTCGATTGATGGGGCGCGGGAGTGGCTGGCAAAATTGTCCGCACAGCTATCCGGAGTCGCGCAGGCGGAAGTAGTGCTGAAGGAAATTGGCTATCGACTTAATTTCCTCGAACGCGTCGGCCTCGCCTACCTTTCTCTGGATCGCGCCGGACCGACCTTGAGCGGCGGTGAATTGCAGCGAGTGCGATTGGCAACCGCCATCGGAACCGGGCTGACGAATGTCTGTTTCGTTCTGGACGAGCCCTCGATTGGTCTTCATAGCCGTGACACGGCCCGACTGATCGAATCGATCCGACAGTTGCGCGATGCCGGTAACCTGGTCTTGGTCGTGGAGCACGACGAAGCGATCATGCGGTCCGCCGACCGCTTGATTGATCTTGGGCCAGGAGCGGGAGTGTTTGGCGGGACCTTGATGGCTGCCGATGTCCCGTTCAAAGTCATGGAAACGACGTCGCTGACAGGAAATTACTTGAGCGGTCGACAAACGATCGCAGTGCCCCCCACGCGTCGGGCTACAAGCGAACGTCTGCTCAAACTGTCAGGAGCGAGTGGACACAATTTGCAAAATATCGACATTGAAATCCCCTTAGGCCTATTGGTTGCGATTACTGGCGTGAGTGGTTCCGGGAAAAGCACGCTGATCAATCAAACTCTGGCTCCGGCTTTGTTCAATCACTTTAATTTGACGAAGCGAGCAACGGAGCCATTTCGCAAGTTGGTTGGTGCCGAACATCTAGATCGTTTTGTCGAAGTCGATCAGCGTCCCATCGGTCGAAATTCACGAAGTTGTCCCGCGACATACACCGGCGTGTTCGATGAGATCCGCCGAGTCTTCTCGTGGACCAAGCAAGCCAAGCTACTGGGGTTTTCCGCCGGACGTTTTAGTTTCAATAGCGGCTCAGGGCGTTGTCCTGACTGTTTGGGGTTGGGCGAAAAAATTCTAACGATGAAATTTCTGCCAGATATGTCAGCAGTTTGCGGCACTTGTGACGGTCGTCGCTACAACGATCAAACACTGTCTGTGCGGTATCGCGATTTCACGATCTCCGACGTATTGGCGATGCCAATTTCGCAGGCTGCCGAAGTTTTTCAGGAGTTTTCCAAAATTAGCGGCGTCCTACAGACCCTGGTCGACGTGGGCCTGGGTTATCTGTCGTTGGGTCAATCGGCGTCAACTCTATCGGGTGGCGAAGCCCAGCGGGTGAAGTTGGCGACCGAGCTTTCGACAAGGGAGACTGGGCGTGTTCTTTATTTGCTCGATGAACCGACAACTGGCCTGCATTTTGATGACGTCCGCAGATTGGTTGACCTGTTGCAGAAGTTGGTCGACAAAGGCAACTCGGTTGTTGTGATCGAACATCACATGGACGTCATCAAATCTGCTGATTGGGTCATCGATATCGGGCCCGATGGTGGAGTCGGTGGCGGCCAGGTCGTCGTGTCCGGAAGCATCGCTTCGCCGGCGTCTGTATTGACGGACTTGCTATCCAATAT
>JBEBGH010000121.1:0-13800 GCA_040081565.1 Pirellulaceae bacterium | reverse complement strand
CGATTACTACATCGACCTGCTGCTGAAAGAAGCCGGATGGCCACTGGATCAAAAACGTGATCGCGAATTCCCCGTTGCCGGAATGCCGAACACCAAAGGCGAAGGCTTCGTCGATTACGTTCTCTGGGGCGACGATGGTAAGCCGCTGGGAATAGTCGAAGCCAAACGCACTCGCCGCGATCCCCGAGCTGGCCAACAACAGGCCAAACTTTACGCGGCCTGTCTCGAAAACATGTACGGTCAACGCCCGGTGATCTTTTATTCCAATGGTTACGAACACTGGATTTGGGACGACGCCAAATATCCTCCGCGGCGCGTTCAAGGCTTTTACAAAAAGCCGGAACTGGAATTGTCAATCCAAAGAAGGGAAAAACGCCGGTCACTTGCGGAAGGAAAAATCAATGGCACGATCGTCGAACGCTACTACCAAAATCGGGCCATTCGCCGAATCGCGGAGGCCATTGAAAAAGATCATGACCGAAAGGCCCTGCTCGTCATGGCGACTGGGGCTGGGAAAACACGGACGGTGATCGCGTTGTGTGATTTGCTGATGCAAAACAACTGGGCCAAGAGAATATTGTTCTTGGCCGATCGTGTAGCCCTCGTGAATCAAACCGTGAATGTGTTTAAGAAATTCTTGTCCGACGCTTCCGCGGTAAACTTGGTGACGGAAAAAGAAGCCGAAGGACGTGTCTTCGTATCTACCTATCCCACAATGATGGGAATGATCAACGAGTCGAAAGACGGCCAACGGCGATTTGGAGTTGGGCATTTTGATCTGGTAATTATCGACGAGGCCCATCGTTCGGTATTTCAGAAATACCGTTCGATCTTCGATTATTTTGATTCCTTACTGGTTGGCTTGACGGCCACGCCCAAGGACGAGGTCGACCGGAACACCTATGGATTGTTTGATTTGGAAAGTGGCGTGCCAACCGATGCCTACGGCCTCGATGAGGCGGTGCGAGATAAATTCCTGGTCCCACCGAAGGCCGTATCGGTTCCCCTGAAGTTTCAACGGGAGGGAATCAAATACGAAGACCTTTCTGAAGAGGACAAAGATCAATGGGATGCTTTGGAATGGGATGAGGAAAATGGCATACCAGAAAAAGTCGAGGCCGAAGCGGTCAATAAGTGGCTGTTCAACAAGGACACGGTGGATAAAGTCCTAGAGCATTTGATGACCCGTGGGCTGAAAGTGGCGGGTGGCGACCGGCTGGGGAAAACCATTCTGTTTGCGAAAAATCAGGCACACGCCGAATTTATTGAGGAGCGATTCAACGCCAACTATCCGCATTACAAAGGCGAGTTCGCCCGAATCATAACTTTTAAAACAGAGTACGCGCAAAGCTTGATCGACAATTTTTCAATCAAGGAAAAATCTCCACATATCGCCATTTCGGTCGATATGCTCGATACGGGAATCGACGTCCCAGAAGTGGTCAACTTGGTGTTTTTCAAATTGGTTCGATCGAAAACAAAGTTCTGGCAAATGATTGGGCGCGGTACTCGACTGTGCCCAGATCTATTTGGGCCAGACCAGCACAAGCAATTCTTCTACCTGTTTGACTATTGCCAAAATCTGGAGTACTTCAGCCAAAATCCTGATCCGACCGATGGCGCGGTAGCTCAATCACTCGGAGCACGCTTGTTCAATCGCCGGTTGGAATTGATACAAATCTTGGACAATCGAGGGCTTTCAAATCTACCGAATGGAAACATGCTCGTTTTCGAGAAAACTGATCTATTTGCCGAGCCGAAGACGGAACGCAATCTACGCGAATTGACGAGCGCAATGCTCCAAAAAGAAGTTGCCGCCATGAATCTCGAGAACTTTATCGTTCGAGCTCATCGACGAAGTGTCGAGAAATTTGCCAAAACAGAGGCATGGACAGAGCTCTCAGCGGAATCGTTGACCGAACTGTCACATGACGTGGCCGGTTTGCCATCCGAACTGGACCCCGAATCAGAGGAGGCAAAACGGTTCGACCTTTTGGTCTTAAATCTGCAGCTGGCAGTCCTCCGGTCGGAACCGGGATTCGAGCGATTGCGGGATCAAGTTAAATCCATTGCCGGGCTACTGGAGGAGAAAGCAGCGATCCCAATGGTGCGTGACCAGATGCCATTGATTCAAGATTTACAAACTGATGAGTGGTGGCAAGACGTAACATCTCCGATGCTGGAAGTTGTCCGGCGACGGATACGTGACTTAGTCAAATTGATCGACAAGCAACAGCGCAAACCAATTTATACGGACTTTGAGGACGTGCTCGGATCGGAAGCCGAAATAGAATTGCCTGGTTTCACCACGGATTCGTCGTTTGAAAAGTTTCGCATGAAGGCCCAAGCTTTTCTTCGCGCACACCAAGATCATCCGTCCATCCGGAAATTGCGAAATAACAAACCGCTGTCGTCGAAAGATCTGGATGCCCTCGAAAACATCCTGGCATCCAATGGTTTGGGAGTCGCGGACGACATCGAACGCGCGAAAACCGAATCTAACGGTTTGGGGCTGTTTGTGCGTTCGTTAGTCGGGATGGAACGGGACTCTGCCAAAGAAGCACTCGCCGATTTTTTGAATGGAAAGACAATGTCAGCGAATCAAATTGAATTCGTCAACATGATTGTGGATCACTTGACCGAGCACGGCATGCTGGAAAATCATTTGCTTTACGAGTCGCCGTTTGTCGACATCACCCCTCAGGGACCAGAGGCATTGTTTAGTTCGACTCAAATTGATGAACTGATGCTAATTCTTGAGAAAGTACGATCGACAGCAACAGCGGTTTAACAACGTGTTGACATCGGCAAATACCGAACGGAAAACCCCTGCTATTTCCTTGGTATTAAATCAGAATGTGTCGAATTTTGCGTTTGCCAAAATGAGGATGATCATGCTGAATATCAAAGTTCCATCTGTCGACGAATACGCGAAAGCATTGAATGCCCTCGATCTAAAACCGCTAGAAATCAAGGTTTTGCGATCACAATTCAAGAGTCCTTACCGAGCAATTACATCTCAAAAAGTGTGTGAAATTGCGAAATACCCTGGAATTGGCCCGTCGAATCTTTTATACGGCAATCTCGGTAAAAAGCTCGCCAAACAACTAGGTATCGATTCTCTGAGTGGTAACAAAAAAAAACCCAAATGGTGGGGAATAATGTCCACGGGCGATAGTTCCAAGAAGAATTTTACTTGGGTGATGCGTGAAGAACTCGCCGAGGCTCTCATCGAACTTAAACTTGTTGACCCGAAGACGGACGGCGGCGCGAAATTGCCTGACGTTGACATCGACGAAACGAATTTTGAGGTCGCTGAGGGAAAGAAGCATTTATTAATGCACATTCGTCGCGAAAGAAATCGAAGGCTAATCGCCTTAAAGAAGAAGTTAGTTAGGGATCATCGTTGTGAAATTTGCAAATTTGACTTTTTCGATTCGTATGGAATTGATTATTGCGAAGTTCACCACTTGACTCCTCTTGGAAATCTGCAAGACGAAACGAAAACGAAACTTGAGGATCTCGCAATTGTTTGTGCGAACTGTCATCGGATTATTCACTCAACAAACCCGCCCTACACGATCAAACAAATGAAAGCCAAAGTGACGACGACAACTAACATTAAGTAGGCGGTCGTTTTTAACGCTGCCATGCAGATTTATGTATCTAATCACACAACTCTGGGGCTTTGGACTTGATCCGGCCCCAAACTCCGAGCGCCTCGCCACTCGAGTTGCCTTTGCTATTCATGCCGATGGCGAGGACATGGCGAATGACGTTTAGAGCTTCTTCCCAGCGTTCGAGGTCACACAGCGCAGCGGCTTTGCTGGTGAGCAAGGGCGAGTAATTTGTTGGAGGAAGTTTTTCGGCAACTTGTAGTGCCAGCTCCGGCTTCCCCATTTGGCGATAGATACTACACAAGACCGCCGCAATTCCCGGATTGAAAGGTGCAGAATTATATGCTTGCTTTGCCAGATCAACGGCCCGCTTTAGTTGACCTGCGTCCCGAGCGGTCTTCGCCCGTTTGATCAAGTCATCGATATTCGTGACCGCTGCATCTTCAGCAGCCAGATTTTTGGCAATCAAGGCATTGAGTTGATGCACAACACCGAGCGGCGGCGAACCATAATCATCGCTTGAATACCAGCGATCCCCGTCCCAAACATACTCCCGCCCAGCTAAGTTGACTCGAGTTTCTTCGGACATCGACAGCTCCACATGCTGATCAAATGAATCAATTTGTTCGAAATATTTTAAGACCGCTCGATTCATTTTTATAGGACCTTGGTTCTATCTGACGCCCAAAAATCTAAATGTGCTCATGGGTTACGTATTTGTTGCCGCAATGCCGGCAAGTTCTTCTCCTTCGTATCGTTCCATTCCTGAGCCGTTCCGTATGCGTCACCTCCAATTGCTGACAACCGCAGACGCGGCACTGGAGGCCGCGGGGCTCGTCCGGCTTTTGTTCGCCAGGCGTTTTGCCTGGCGTTTTGTATTCAGATTTTTCTTCGCTCATGCGCGCCTCCGGGTTGGAATGTCGTTTGCGGTGATGCGGCGTCGGGTGCGGGCCGGTTTGTGCGCGAGGTCGATCGAGGGGAGGATCACTCCGGTCATCGAGGCCGCGACGCAGTTGCCAACGAGCGTATCGAGCCAGTGATTGTCGCGACCGGGAAACGCCTCCCAAGTGGTGACGGTTCGGCCCGAGGCCTTGCTCTCCAGCTGCGTTGGATACTCGACCGTGAGATACTCGCCCAAAAGGTGATGGGCCTGCGGATCGGAACCGTGGATCGTGAGCGAGCCGATGTCGCCGGGGCTGACGGTGAAGCGGTCGAACACGAACGACTTCCACCAATTGGCATCGAACAGCACATGCCGTGATGCTCGTTTGACCGCGCGGGTCACCATCCAGTTGAGTCCGATCTGATCGCCGGGCCGCTGCTCGTAGGCGTTGATGGGCTTTTGCTGTGGACCGATCGCCCGCCCGTAGCTGGGGATTGCGACTCCGGAGAACTCCGCGTCGCGACAGGTTTGATAAACCAGATGATTCTTGTAACCGGCGTCGATGAGCACCCGTGAGACCCGCAGGGCCACTCCGTCCTCGCGCTGGTAATTGGTTTTGAGCAACCGACCGACGATCGCCCGGAGGCCTTCGAGGATCCCGCCGTCGATATTGGAGCCGGGTGATTTCTGGCGAAGCGTCTGGTTGAGATCCCGCAAGCCGAAATAATACCGCCGCTGGTCGGGCTCGGTGCCGTAATCGACGATCGAACCGGTGAAGTTGTTCGACCAACCGCAGACCATGTAGAACAGGACGTCCTGCTGCATGTCGATGAAGGCCGTCAGGCGGTCGCACACGAGTGGCACGACGTTACGCGGGACGCGGCTGAGTTTCTGGATCAGGATCGAAGCCGGCGGGACGATCGCGAGCAAATCGGAGTCGTGGCGTTTCGGTTCATTCTGGTATTCGGAATCGAATGTGAGCGGATGTCGAATCCGCAGGTTGAAGGCGTGCTGGAGGGCCGAAAGCTCGCTGTCGAATTTCCGGTCCGGCCAGCCGACACGAGACCCCTCGTCCATGACGGCCTGATGGTCGGCGTAGAAACGGGTTGCCGCTTCCCCTTCGCCCCCGACCGCGGATTGAGGATATGTGCAAAAGAATCACGGCTCGGAGAACCGTGCGACGAGGAGAGCCGTGATTTGCTGGGAGCTGTGAGCAAGAAACACTGCTCGGAAAGTCGAGTGACAATCTATTTGGCAACTTTAACAAATCGACTAGCCCAAACATTGATCAGATCGGCGACGAATTGAATGTCTGCCGCTTGATTGACCAACAAATGGTCCGCCCCGTCGATCGTCACGAAAGAGACCGGTCCACCGGCCAATCGAAACATCTCCAAACCTTGTTCGAACGGCAAAGTCTCATCTTCCGGGGAAAACAATACCAGCAGCGGCAGACTCAAGTCTCTCAAATGTTTGGGATGGTCATGATTCCGCAGAGTTTGAATCATCGGCTGCCGAATCAAGTGAGGCCGGCCGCCGATCACCACCGTCCCGGCACCGACCGCCTCGATATCCGGGTTTTCTCGAGAAAGGAAGCCCGCCAAGTGTTGAGTGTTGGCCGGTGATGCGATGTTCACGACTGCTGACACACCGGGAATTCTTGGAGCGGCGACAATTGAGGCCGCACCGCCTAGACTGTGGCCAATCAGATACTGGGGCGCTCGGTGATTTTCCGCCAGAAAATCTGCGGCAGCCACCAAATCACTGACGTTGTCATGAAAGGTTGTATGGCTGAAGTCCCCAGTGCTTTCACCCAAGCCTGTGAAGTCATAACGCAGGACGCCCCAACCGTGCTCCGCCAGACGACGACTGATTCGAACGATCGCTTTGAGATCTTTGGTGCAAGTAAAACAATGCGAGAAGACACAATAGGCACGAGGCGTTTGGGTAACGGGTAATTCCAAAATGCCGGCCAGAGTTTGCCCATTGGCGTTGGGAAATTTGACTCGTTGGCTGTTTCGCATGCGTTGAATTCTAAAACGTTGAGGAAACGACTCAAGGCTACTGGAGATGCAGTGCGGCAATCTCGTCCCAAGAGATCGCTAAAGCCACTTGCTGCGGTCCCGTCAGGTTGACTCCTGAATTGTCGATGTTCTTGATCGAAAACGTTTCCAACAAGTTGAATTTTTCGCCGTTCTTCAAAACCAGTTGTGGCGGGTTATCGACTTTCGGTTGAGCAAGCCAGACCGAAGGAAACTGTCGATCTTGACTCCCTTCGTAGGAAAAAGTCGGAACATCTGGCACGAGTTTTTGACTCTCTTCGACAAATGTCTTTTTGATGTTCGGCATTTGCTCGGGAAGCAGCACTTTCGCCGCTGGAAGTTCCCAGGCTAAACCTTCCGCAGCAAACTTTATTTCGGGAACTGCCAATCGACAAGTCGGAAAGACAATGACTTTACTGTCCGGCTTTTCGAAATCGCTGTGCCGCGGTACCCGCAATACATCATGTTGTGACCAGAATGCTTCAACTTCCGCCAGCGGTATTTTCCAATCTGGCATTCGAGTTGAGGTTATCTGTTCACCCGGATTAACTTGCAAAGCGGTTCCGTCCCGACGCTTCACCATCCAAGCTGCTTTGTCTGTAGACTTTGAATTCCAAAGGGACTTGGGAAGGGTAATCGCGGCGATGTCTTGGAAAGCGAAGCTTTGTTCGGGTAATCCCTCGAAAGCCAATTTCACTGAATCGCCTTCCCATTGCCAAGTTGGACTGCACAACAAGTCTCCGGATTTAAGACGGATTTGGAAATGATTCGTGCGGTTCAAAATTCCGGCGATCGGCTGCGGGCCAGAAACACGAAAATTCATTAAGGCGTAAGTTCGGTCGACTTCCCGGCCCAAAACCCCCAAGTGCGAATTCTGAATGACTTGCACACGAGCGATGGGGATTGAGGACTGAAGTCCGAAAAATTGCGTGCGTTCGCCGCCGGCTTCAACGGTCGCGATCAAATTGCCCAAGGCATCATAGGCCTCCAGCAAAAGATCTTTCGGGTGATCGATCCAAGCCAATTGAAAGCCAACTTGGTTGACTGCGGCAGGGACTTCGGGCATGCCAGGAACGCAGAAGCTCACTCGGATAACGCCATCAAACACTCGCCGAGCTTTCGTTGTATCGAAAACGCAGATCGATCGGGGTGCCGGTCCTGAATCTGAAGCAACACTCAAATCCGAGACCACGATGCGATTGTCATTGTCCCCGAAAAAGCGCACGCCTTTGTCGACGAACTCATCATCGACGTACATGTATTGGTCGAGTGCATTTCCACCGTGATCCTGGTTGAAATTCAGAACAGGCACAGAAGTCCAAGCGGGGTTATCGGTCAACGATTGCGATACGGTAAGCGATGGCACCCGGTCGACTTTTGCGGCAGACGCGAGAGGGGGAACTGGAACAGCAAACAGGATTCGTTGAATTTCCGCAAATGGAATTTGCAACTCTTTCTTTTGCCAAATAAACGGGAACGGTGCTTCGTTAAGCTTGCCGACCAGGCGTTTGCCGGCTTTGGTTTGGATCACATCAAAATTACTCGATGTTGAATTCCGGGGTGGCGAATTTCGCGGTAGATTTCCGCCCAAATTATCGAGCTGTTTCAAGATCCGCCCCACGCGATGCCGTTTTTCGAGGCTGACATGGTTCTTTTCGGATTCCAGCATCGAGCGAAACATTGGCAACATGCTGTTCGTGGCCAGAAACTGCTCCGACGCTTCCCGTTCCTCGTAAAGTGGCGAATCCAAGCGGGCGATGGCCCGTGAGATTTTTTCAAGTTCGGACGCGTCCGTTTTTCGCCCCAGAACGATCGCCGCGACGTCGGCAAGCTGAATTTGCTCCTGAGTTGCGGATTGCTTCGCGATTGAATTGAATTCCAATGATTCAAGCGTCGTTTGACCGCTGAGCGTAGAACCGTTCTTCAAAACCACGGTTACCGGTGATTGCGTAAGGCCAACTACTGGCCAATGAATCGCCAAGAACATCACCGAGTAGCCCACGACTAGGGAGAGTGTTCGCCCCGCCGTCGGCCAGGAAAGACGCTGGGTTTCCATTTATTTTTCCTTGTTTTGTTCTTTCCAGGCAGCTACGTCGACATAGCGATAGCTGCCCCCGGAGGCTTTGGCCAGGTTTCGCATGAAGGAATTATTCGGTTGCTCAGTGCGCGTGCCGAACTCGATTGCGTGTACGGCCACGCGTTTGCTTGCCGTAGAGCAAAAGGCCTGAATCTGGCCTGCGTTCAATTCGGGGTAACCGCCATCGGTCATCCAGATGATCACGTCGGGGCGCAGGGCCAGCGCCGAGTATAAGCCTGCTTCATGATTCGTCGAGCCGTAGGCGGCCAGGTCCAAAATGAATTCGCTGATACGTCGCTTGTTATCGGAGCTCGCAGCCAACATCGTCCGTTCGCCGATAACTGCGGCCTGTTCGTGATAGGCCAACACTTGAAAGTGATTGGTATCGGTCAATGCCTCAACGGCAGAGACGAGTTGTTTTTCGGCCAGCGGCAAAACGCCGAGGCCGCGTTCTCCCATGCTTGCCGAGCGATCGAGCAAGAAGACGAATCGACGACCTTCAATCGGACCACTACCAAATAGCGAAGTCGTTACAAGCGGTCCGGGGGGTTGCCGACCGGCCAACGATTTTTGTTCCCGCGCGATCGCACTCAGGTCCTCCGCCGACAACGGTTGCGCAGTGCTGGCTCCCTTGAGCGAACGGTCCATTTGCGTGGCACTTTGGTCAACGTCGATAATGGGACCAACTCCTTCGAGCTTTTTCTCGGCAATTGGATCGGCCGGCGCAGCGGAGGCTTCCGGTAAACTCGGCGGCAACTGTGAGTCGTTCTGAGCAGGGGTTGTGGTTTCTTTACTTTCGTATTCGATTTCGGCGTTGTTCTCAGTTGCGTGCGCCAACACGATTTCGCCAAATCGCGTTGGTTCTCCACCCCCTGGCGGTGTGGATTGAAAGGAGAAGAAGAGTGTTGCCAAAACCAGCAGCAAAACGTGCAGGACAAAACTCAACGCGCCCGACTGCCATTTTTGTGCTGCGGTTTGCGGCAAGGACGTGAGGGGCGAGATGGGTTCGGTTTGGCTCATGATGCCATTATAACGCAATTGAGCCGCCAGCCCAATTCGAACTCTTTAGGCGGATTCATCTTCTTCGTCCGATTCATCATCAGGAAAATCGTCGAGGGAAAACTCCTTGAGCGCCGTTAACGAAGCAAATTCGATGGCAGAAATGTGAGTGGCCTTGAGATAAACCGGCGGCGCGTATCCGGCGTCGTAGGCCTCTTGCCAACGCGACGCGCACAGACACCAACAATCCCCCGCGACCAATCCAGGAAATCCCATTTCCGGGTTCGGTGTGCTCAAGTCATTCCCTTGGGCCTTGGAGAAAGCCAAAAATTCTTCGGTCATTTCTGCACAAACGGTATGCACGCCAAAATCACCGGACCCCGTACGGCAAAAACCGTCGCGAAAGTAACCCGTCAGCGGGTCAAAACAACAGGCCTGCAATTCTGTGCCCAAGACATTTTTTGGCGCCGACATAACGGATGACCTTGTTTGACGAGGCTTTAGCAGATTGATGCGATTTGCGAAAACTGACGACTTGGAATTCCAAGACCCACAGAGCGTCTTTATTTTGCCGTCTCCGACAGGGAATATCCAGTAGCGAGTTTTGCCAAGTGTTGACAAAAAACCACAAGCGTTTGATTGAAAACGCATTGTGAACTTTCGCCCGCTTTTGCAACCACAATCGCCCGCCAGGCGCGTTTTTGAAATAGCAATACGGTACGAGGTACGTGACCCTCATGATGGACGCGATCTGACTGACGACGTTTAGGTGAAGTCGGTTCCCCACTTCACGACCTTCCAGAAAGCGCGGAAACCTCTCGCGGCAGAGCCTGTCCAACGACTGCTCGATGAGGCGTAGTCACGTGGGCGACGATTCAGAAACAAACCAGCCCGCATTGGCTTCAAGAAATTACGGAGTAGGAAAACCGTGATCGTCGCTGACCAACTTAACTTCGTCGTCGCCGACGAAGAAGCATTCCGGCACCGATCATTCCAATCAAGCTCAAGGCGGACGGCTCAGGAACGTTGGTGAATCCGTTAATTCGGAAACTGTCGATGGCCATTTCTCCGTTACCATCATTGGAATCGAAAATGACCTGAACCAACAAGTTGTTGGTTGTTCCGGCGATTGTCAGGCCGTTGAATGCCGTAAAAGCTCCACCGGGAATGAATCCGTCGCCGACGCCATCGAAATCGGTGTCCTGACGCAAAAGTTGATTGGTGACTCCAGGAGCCGCCTCGAACGCGAGCAAGTTTTGCCAAGTCCCGCCGCCATTCAGCGAAGCACGAACGAGAAATCCATCATCGCTGTCGTAAGCCGGAGGGGCCCCGGTGTTCCCGCCGGCGGCAAACAGCAAGTCCACTGTCAGGGTGTTTAAACCCGTTCCGGAGACACTAAACGTGAGAATACCCTGCGAAGGTCGGGTGCCTCCGTCATCGATATCCTCCACCGCAAAGAAATTGGAGCCTTGAAACCCGGTGAACGGGTCGAGTGAATTGGGCGCTCCATTGAGCGGGACGATATGAAAATAGTCACTGGCCCCGTCGTGATACAAAGGCTGGCTCGGCGTGAAGGTCACGATATTGTCTTCGAAATCCTCAAACAGAAGCACATCGGCCTTGGCCGTCGAAGCAAACACAGCACAAACGAGCGCTAAACATAAACAACGCATCTGGGGTCTCCTAGTTTGTCAAATCAATTTAAGGCGATTTCTACGTCTAACGTCCATTGGCAAAGGGGCGGCAACTCCCTTGATGCAATTGTAATTAAAATTAATGACAATACAGCTGGACGAACCAAAATCCAAAAAGACTTTTCAAAACGGGGAGGTCTGACAAATACGTCATTTCCGCCGTTTATTGGCACCACGCTCGCAACGAAAGTCTAAACGTATGAAATCGGAGCCGGCTGCACTCGTGACCTTTGATGACTTTCTCAAGCTCGATATTCGGGCAGGTCGAGTTGTCGATGTCCAACCCTTTCCAGAAGGCAAATACTCGACGCACGTATTGCAGATCGATTTTGGCACTTCTCTGGGGATCAAGAAGTCGCTCGCGAAACTCGCGCCAAATTATTCAGGACCAGAATTGATTGGTCGGCTCGTAATGTGCGTCGTCAATTTCCCGCCTCGGCAAATCGGAAAACATCGCTCTGAAGTTTTGACCTTGGGGGTCCCTGACGAACAGGAAAATGTCGTCCTGCTCCTCCCCGATACAGAAGTCCCGCTAGGCGGTCGCGTGTATTGAGATTGGTTGTCTCAATTGGAGTGGGTGTGGCAAATTACGATGCGCCGTGTGCCTGGACCCGTTCTCGTCATCTTTGTTCCATAACTGCGGAGAAGTTAATGTTAACGACGTTTAAGACATTTGGTACCAAATTTTTTTCCATGGACTATCCTTCGGGTTGCCGCGTCAATTTCGTTTGCTCACGCTTACCACAAGGCGCGAATATTGTTTTCAAAGCTAGAAGCAAACGATTTGAATATGTATTGACAGTCTATGAAACGGACCGTGACGATTGTCAAATTATCATCGACGCTACTCGCCGGCACTACAAGTCGAACCTACAATCCGAAGCAAAACAAATTGGCACGGTGTCCAAGGGCGCATCGATTATTCGAGACTACCGATCCGCAAATGGCTGGAGTTGGAAGTTAGTGTTTGTTGAAGCTCAAAAAAATAATGTGGCGGGTTCGCAATTTGGGGCAATGTGCGAAACTGCCGAATTTCTTATTGAAGTCGTTGGATTTGCTAATCCTGCAACAGCGGAAGAGCTTGAGGAATCCGTAAAGTTAATCCTTGAAAGCCTAAGAATAGATGCACGAAATACATGGCAATTGACAGAGTGATGTCATGGTGGTGACGCCGATCATTTTTTCAACTTTTCGGTCTAGTGAGCCGATCGAAAACCAACCCAAGCACAAGGAAAACGGCGATGATTAAGAGCATCATCACGTGACCGTCTCGGATCAGAAAATCGACGCTGCTGCCCACCATTGCTAATGAAATCAAGGCCATGCCGGCAGGGAGCCACGGAACCAACGGCGTTCGGAAGCCTTGATAAGGCGTGCCCCTCGCCCGAAAAATGATCAACGAAATAAAAGATAGGGCCAGGAAACTAAAGAACACGGGCGTTGTCGCGTTGACCAGAGCCTGAAACGGTTCTTCTTCGTTAAAGCCAACCACCAGCAGGAGACCGATGGTTAGCAATCCTTGGATCGTGATTGCCGCTTGGGGAACTTCGCGGGTTCCGTGCCACTGATTGAGCCACGCCAGCGCAGGATAATTCGTTCCAACCGCTGCGTAAATTCGGGGACTTGTGATCACCATCGCGTTGATCGCGCTGAGGCACACAAAACAAACCAAGAGACTGCACAGCATTCCGGCACTTTGGGCCAGAGGATTGCCGCTGCCAAAGGCCCGCTCGATCATTTCGCTCCCCACCGCCTCGCTGTGAGTCATCGCCACGAATCCCAACTGTTTAACAAAGGCCAGGTTGATGGAAACGTAAATGGCAATCACAACCAATAGTCCAACGAGCAAAGCGCGAAACAGATTTTTCTCAGGTTTCTGAATCTCACCGGAAACCAATGCCAGGTCGTTCCAACCGCCATAGGCAAACATCACCAAAATTAAGGCCTGCAGCATTTCGAGCGATCCCGGCGATGGCGACGAGAGTTGAATGTCGGCTTTAACAGGTTCCGCAGGAGTCAAAATCAGCCCGGCGACGATCAGGGTTGCCAAGCCGACAACCTTCAAGAGCGTCAAGAAGTTCAGCGTTGTTTTGCCGACTTGAAGGCTGCGCAAGTTCAAACAGCTTACGGTCAACACCGCGGCGAAAGCATACAGCATCGAGGAACGATGCCTTCCTTCGACCAGCGGAAACAAATGACTGGCGTAACGACCGAACGTCAGACCCATCAAGCCAATGTTCCCCGGCCGAATAATCCAGAACGAAGCCCACGCGAAAAGAAACCCCGTGAGTCTTCCGAAAGCATCTCGCAAAAACCAGTAATCACCGCCAACCCGATCCGAATATCGCTCAGTCAATTCTGCAAAACACCATGCGCCACCAAGAGCCAAAATCCCGCCCAACACCCAAATGCCGGTCAGCGCAAACGGTGAACCGGCGTAACGCGCAATCAGCGGCGCGTTCTCAAAAATTCCAGCCCCAATGATGGT
>JBEBGH010000120.1:0-13853 GCA_040081565.1 Pirellulaceae bacterium | reverse complement strand
GGGATATTCAGTCACGAGGTAAAGCGGAATTCGCTTCGAAAAGAAATGCCACAACGCCACGCGCTGCGCGGCCCGTACCCGCATCACCCATTTTGAGGGCTTTTCGTAGGCGAACGCATTCGTTGATTCAGACTTGGCAATGCCCATCTCAATTCGCCTCCCATTGCCCAGCGATTTTCGAGATTAGCGATTCCCACTTTTCCAGCAGCACTTCCTGCGTAAGATTTTCGTCGGCAAATCGTTTTGCCTTGCTACGCTTGGCAGTTGCCGATTCACGTTCGGCAAACGCGCGCAGTACGGTGTCGCGAAGTCGCTCCGGGTTGTTCGGGGGACAGGAATAACCAATCCCAGTGGCTTCTGTAACGCGAAACAGCTCGCTGTCTTCCTCCACAATCACGAGAGTCGGCAATCCCAGCGAAAGGTAACTACTTGTTTTGCACGGATTGGCAACTTGAATGATCCCCTGAGTCAAACTCACGATGCCCAGATCGGCCCCGGCCATTAGTTGATCGCAAACGGCAACCGGTTGGTGGGGAAAGAATCGAATCGTTCGATCAAGGGCGTCGCCGGCTTGTTGAATCAGGCTCTTCTTCGCCGCGCCCTCTCCCAAAAACACGAACTCGATATCCGAACGATTCGCCAGCAGCCTAGCCGCCGCGACGACATTATCAAGTGCTTGAAAATGGCCGAGGTTGCCGGCGAAAATCAATCGATACTTGCCAGGCACTTTGACCAACTCGACAGGTACGACCGGTGTTTCACTGGCGTTGTAGTCAGGAATGTTGAAGTTTGCGATGACTGAAACGTTTCGAAGGTTGCTGAGCCCCGGACGACTTCGCAGCGTTCGTTCCATGTCCGCGGACAAAACAACGACATCATCGGCGAATCGACAGGTCCGCCCATCCAGCCATCGCGCGATTCGATAAACGAATCCATTGGACAATTTGCCAGCGAATCGCGCCGATTCAGGATGGAGATCCATGATGTGGTAAAGATAGCGACTGCCCCGCAATTTCGCCGCGCGGCCAATCAATGCGCCCGACACAATTGGGGGAAATGAAAGCGAAATTACCAAGTCATATTTCCGCGCGCGAAAGAACACGTGCCACATCGCTCGGAACAGGAACATCGCAAAATTGAGTAATCGAACAATCGGGTTCCGGCTGCGTTCGGGAATCAAACGACAACGACGAACGTGCAGACGGCCCAGATCCTCACGCCACGGTTGCTGCTCCTTTTTCAGTTCTGGTTTGTAACAGGGCTGGCTTGTAAAGACCGTTACGTCGTGCCCTTGGTCAGCGAATCGATCGCAAATGGCACGTAGAATCGTTGCGACGGGTGCCACGTCAGGCCAAAAGTAACGATGCACAACCAGCACGCGCAAGGGCTTCGGTGTACGAGGGCCGTTCGCCGTTTTGGCGGGATTTTCGGAAATCGAAATCGTCGACTGAGCCATGACTAAAGCGACTTCTTCCAAACAGTTCGATTAATGTAGTCGGTGTAGCTCATGATGATTCGCAACACCTTCTTCGAAAAATTGTCGACATCATAGTCGGCCACAAGTTTGAAATTTCTCTTGTCCGATGAGAACTGTGCGGTGACGACTTCGATGCTCTTCAAAACGAGATCGCGCTTCAGTCCCGTCATGATCAAGACGCCCTCGTCCATGCCTTCAGGCCGCTCGTGAGCCTGTCGGATTGTGATGGCCGGGAAGTTTAGAATCGAAGACTCTTCGGTAATTGTGCCGCTATCCGAAATTACGCAATGCGCGTCGATTTGCAATTTGACGTAGTCGAAAAAGCCCAGAGGCTTCAGGAAGCTCACCAATGGATTGATATCGGTCGTAACCAACGCCTCCAATCGTTTACGTGTCCGTGGGTGGGTTGAAACGATGACCGGAAAACCATATTTTTCAGCAATCGCATTGAGCGAGTCGAGCAGGTCGGTAAAGTTCTGTTCGGAATCAACGTTTTCCTCGCGATGGGTGCTAACGACGAAGAATTTCCCGCGAGTTAATTGCAGGCGCTGCAAAACGTCCGCGGCATCGATTTCTGCCTTGTGATGCATCAGGATTTCTTTCATCGGAGAACCGGTCTTGATGACGGTTTCCGGACGTAATCCTTCGGCGATCAGGTATCGACGAGCATGCTCGGTCAGCGGCATGTTGATATCGCTCAGGTGATCCACGATCTTGCGATTGAGTTCCTCAGGAACACGTTGATCGAAGCAGCGATTACCCGCCTCGAAATGAAACACAGGAATTTTGCGGCGCTTCGCAGCAATCACTGCCAAGCAACTGTTGGTGTCGCCATATAGAAGGACCGCGTCAGGTTTTTCCTTCTCCATTACTTCGTCGGTTCTGGCGATCACGTTGCCAATCGTCTGCGCGACTGAGCCTTGGGCCACATCCAGGAAATAGTCTGGTTTGCGGACTCCAAGATTTTGGAAGAACACTTCATTTAATTCGAAGTCATAGTTTTGACCGGTGTGCACCAAAACATGCGACAGATGCTGTTCAACTTCGGCCATCACGCGGCTGAGTTTGATAATCTCTGGTCGCGTGCCGACAATGGTCATGATTTTCATAGGTAGTGCAAAAATGCCAAACGGCGATTAAGGATGATATGGAGTTGATGAGATGAGTTTTTACTGACCAAAGCGTTGAAATTGGCGAACTCGAAAACCGGTTGCCATGGAAACCGATCGGTTAGGCGTCGAGCGACTCAATTAAGGCGTTCGCCGTGTATTCAACTTGCTCGCGAGTAAGTCCTACCCAGGTAGGCAGATTCATACCACGACGAAAGCATTCATTTGAATTGGGAAAGTCTGAGTCGCGACCGCCAAGGTTTTCATAACACGGTTGTCGATGCAGCGGGTAGAACATGGAACGGGATTCGATGCCCTGCTCGCGCATGTATTTCATGCTCGTTTCGGCGTCCGGGACAAAGGCCACGACGCGAAACGGTATATGGTTGAAGTCCGGATTGATTTTTAGAAACTGGACGCGATCGCCTAAGAATTCACGATACCATTGGTAGAGTTCAGCTTTTTTCGCTTTGATGTAGTCCAGCTTCTTGAGTTGCGACAATCCGAGAGCGGCCTGCAGATCAGTGATGCGAAAGTTGTAGCCGATTTCGGGATGCACAAAGGTGCCGCTTTGTTTGCGGCCTTGATTCCGCAAATAAACCAGGCGTTCATAAACGTCTGCATGTCGTGTCACAATGAAACCGCCCTCGGCGGTCGTAATGGTTTTGTCGGCGTAAAATGAAAAGGTACCAATGTCACCGAACATCCCGCAGTGCGTATAACCATCGGTGATCGCAAGGGCTTGGGCGGCGTCTTCTACCAGCCACAGGTCATTGTCCAGACAATACTGGCGAACTTCTTCAATGTTACTGCAAGCCGTACCATAGAGGTGGGCGACGACAATGCCCCGGGTTCGGGGCGTCAGTTGAATCCGATCGAGGTCGATCGACATGTCATCAAACGAAACAATGTCCGCGAAGATCGGCTTACAACCGGCCATTTCGACACCGTTAGCGGACGCGATGAATGTCACGTTCTGCACAATGAATTCGTCACCGGGCTTAACTCCCAAGGCCTTGAGGGCCAGATAAATTGCGAGCGTTCCGTTGCAGGCAAACACGCCGTGCTGGGCTCCGATGATCTGCAGCAGCTGCTGTTGAAACTGTTTGGCAAATGGCCCCTCGGCGATGTAGTTGTTTTCAAAGACCGCCTCCAGCGCTCGGAAGTCGTCTTTGTCGACGAAGCTGCGGAACTGTGGGACTTTGATGGGGACGGCGGTTTGAGTTGTTGTTTCGGCCATTTCTAACTTTCTCTGTTCAATGCTCAAGCCATCACGGAAGCGGGTTGATGAATCGAGTCGTAAACCTTTTCAGCGGCGAGTGCTGCCATCATTTCCGGCCAGGTGGGTAGCTCGATTGGCATTTTTTGGCGCAACCGGCTGCTGTCGAGAGTGGGATAGGTGATGAATGAATCGTCAGGCTCAATTTCGATATCGCGACCAAACGCATCGCGAGCCAGACACAATAAATCGAACTTGTTGATCGGTTCGCTCATCGAGAGTTGATACAACCCATTCAAGTCTGGGTGCAGCTCAATGATGTCGCCAACAATGCGAGCCATCTCAATCGTTGAAATTCCGGAATACCACGCCTGTCGGAATCCGCGAATCTTCGGACCGCGCTGGGCCAGAAACCATTCCAGCAATTCGGAGAACTCAGCCAGTTCGCGCCCAATAAAGGATGAGCGAATCGTCAACGAATGGTCGTAGCGAATTTCACCAAGGGCTTTCGTGCGCCCATAGGCATCGCGTCCGGTCGTGACGCTGTCCTCGTTGTAGTTCCCTAACTCGCCATCAAAAACGCAATCGGTGCTGAAGTGAATGACTCGTTTGCCGTGCTCTGCGGCCCAGTTTGCCAATCGATGAGGAAACATCGAATTCACGTCGATCGCCGTCAGCCAGTCTTTTATCTCCGGCCGACGTTTGGTAATTCCCACACAATTGAGAATCACATCCATGTCGATCACCCGGAGCATTCCCGTCAAATATTCAAAGTTCCGCACATCGACATTGTCGAAAATCCGATCTTCCGAGAAATTGCGAAGGAATGGAAACGCCGCGCGAGGCTTCCGCACCAACCCGAACACGTCCTCAAAACGGTCAGTCATTTTTTCAAGTAGTTTGTGCCCAATCAGTCCGGCGGCACCCAAAATCGCGATTCGCATGTTCTTGCTCGATCCTGTTGGACTATTTCACTGGGACGGGTGAGTTATGCGGAGTCGACTTCGCTGGAACTTTAAGCGGTACGGCGGCAGGTTCTTCCAACGCAATCATGCCGAGTTCCTCGCGAATTTCTGGCAAGGTCAGCAACAGTTCTTCCAGCTCTTCGATGTCGAGCAAGTCCACGCTCTCGGACGAATAATCCTTGAATTCTTGTAACTCTGGATCGCCTTCAGTGAAGTACTTGGAGTAGTTGAGATCGCGGTCATCCATTTGAATGCGGAAGTAATCGCCCATATCGACCGCGCGTTTTAGTTCTTCCGCGCTGGCCAGAGTTTCATGCATTTTCTCTCCGTGACGCATCCCGATTTTCACAACCGGCACATTGCTGGAGAACATTCTCTGAAGCGTGTTTACCAAGGTCTCAATAGTTGCCGAAACGGCTTTCTTGATAAACAAGTCGCCTTGCGAAGCATGGTTGAAAGCGAAGCTAACGAGCTGCACGGAATCCCGCAGCGGCATCATGAAGCGGGTCATTTTCGGTTCGGTAATCGTGATCGGTTTTCCTTCTTTAATTTGCCGAATAAAGAGCGGGATTACCGATCCTCGCGAGTACATGACATTGCCATATCGAACTGAACAAATTCGGGTTTGATTGTTGGAAACTTGGCGCGCCGCCGACTGCACGACTTTCTCCATGAGGGCTTTGGTCATTCCCATCGAGTTCACGGGATAGACGGCTTTGTCGGTACCCAAGGCCACGACGCATTCGACCTTGTGACGCATCGCAGCGGTGATCACATTGGAGCTGCCGATGATGTTGGTTTCGACGGCTTGCATCGGGAAGAATTCACACGAGGGAACCTGCTTCAATGCGGCCGCGTGAAAAACAAGATTGACTCCCTCCATGACTTGGTCCACGCTGGCTGGGTTGCGGACATCGCCGATGTAGAAGCGAACAGCGCGGTTCGCCATCCGAATGCGCATGTCTTCCTGTTTCCACTCATCACGACTGAAGATGCGAATTTCTTCGCAGCCCTGGCGTAACAGTTCATTGACCATCGTTCGGCCAAATGAGCCAGTGCCGCCTGTAACCAAGACAGCTTTATTTTTCATGGGTCTTTTCTATTCAAAAAATTGGCGTTGATTTCATTCTGATTAAGGGTCGGATTCACGCAAGAAAATCCCCCTTTTCACGACGATTATTGTTCTTTTGCTGGTCCTTTTCTCTGGGTTGGCCGCGGCCAAACTCCCACAACCGCCAAAATCAGCAGCAGCGGCACCAAATCGAGTCCGGCCTTCACAATTCCGGTCCCCCAGTCGTTACCTAACGAGAACATGACAAACCGCGTTACCAGGATGGTGTAGAGCAAGACGCTGGTCGGATTCGCCGCGGCCGGGCGGAAGGCCACAAAGATCGCGCGGAAGATCATCCCCATCAAGAACATTCCAATGAGCGTTCCTATCATGCCAAAGTTCCAATAGAGTTCAGCAATCAATCCCGGCGGACAACCGGCGATCCCGCCCTTCAATCCGTAAACGTTTTGATGAATCATCGGCCCACGCTCAACCCACAAGGGACGATCAGGCCAAATTGATTTGGGGATGATCGAACAGGCCCAGCCATAAAACATTTCGCCGTTGCGATATTCCATTTTGTTCGGAACCGCATTGATAATGTGGCAGGTCTTGGTCACGTCCATCATATCGCGACCGAGCATACTCTTTTCGACGACATCAAAGATCGAATGATCGCTCTTGTCGCGGCTTGCCAGCATGGGAATCAGCAGCGCCAAGCAAATGCCAAATCCAATCAAGATCGAACTCAGACGAATTTGCTTTTTCAGAAAATAGGTCAGCACCATGCAATCGATCAGCAGCAGCACAACACCGGCTCGATTGCTCATCGCTGTCGCCAAAAACATGGTCTGCAAGATCGACCAGAGCACAAATAGCCCCGTCAATGACAGCCATTTTCGGCGGCTTGTGTAAAGCCATACTAGGCCGAGGTAAGCAACGAACTTGGAGAAGGCCGCGATCCGATAAAGGTAGTACTTTAGTTCGAAGACACGTGCAGCACCGGAGCCTTCTTCTTCGCTAAATCGCTTCGCGGAAAAATCATCGAAACTCGTGAATCGTACACCCGCAAGCGCGAAAAATCCGACCAAACTTGCCAGCGAAACGAGTAAAAGCAAAATCAAAACGACTTGCAGTCGAATGGGATTCCAACTCTTGATTTGCGGCAGATAAAGGACCGATAGGTTACCTACACCAAACCTCACCATATAGCCGGCGACCAGAGAAATCAACGACAGCAATACAATCCCCAGTCCATACAATAACGCTGTCGTTGATTCATGGTTCAGTAGTCGTTCAACGACGTACATGGCATCACTATTCGCCAATACATAGCAGACTTTGAAGGGGGCACCGAACATGAACACCATGATCACGAAGGTCATTGGCTCAAACAGCGAGTAATCGCGTCGGATAAAGACCGGAATGCTCAGCGTCAGTGTCGAAACCACGGTTAACAACAGAATCAAGAACTCTGTTTCATTGCGGACATACATCAAACCCGCCAGGCATACGAATAACATTGACAACAGAATGAAGATCTTGAATATCAACACCAGATAACGAGATCCCGACGGCGAACTGGCATCGTCCGCTGCTTCGGGAATCGTATTAGACGCTGAACGTATGGGCTTTTCCCAATGAGCTACGCCAGAATTCATGAACGACTACTTTCCAACCCCCGGAGGGCTGACGATGAAAACGAATCAACGACAAAACACAAAACACAAGTAATAAAAACAGCTTCCAAAACACGCCCATAACGGTTCCGTTGGCCAGCAACTGGCTGCCGGTCGCCAGCAAAGCCCCCGACACAAGAGTCAACCACAAGCCGTAGCCCCAATTCCAGCGGATTCCAAACTGGGTCGGGATGATCACGCCGAGCGCCAGACTGATACAGCAATAGGAAACGACCGTCGCCCATGCCGCGCCGATAATGCCCATCTGCGGAATGAGCACCACATTGACCAGCAGATTAATCAACAGTCCCGTTCCAGAGATCCAGGAAATCAATCCAGTTCTCCCACTGAATAACAACGGTTGATTCAAGGCAACAAAGATCCCGGATATCGCAATCCCAAACACTGCTACTCGGAAAACTGAGATCGCTTCTTCATAGCTCGGTTTGACGAGCAGGCTAATGCCCTCTGGAGCGAATAGCCCGCCAGCCAACGCCGCTCCGAAAATCACAAACAGAAACAGGTCTGTTGTGCGGGCAAATCCAGCGTGCTCGGCCGATTCCTTGGCGTCGCGGAAATACTGTGGTGTCCAAGCCGAACGCATCGCCAACAAAAAGATGGTTAAAAACGAGGCCAGAAGATAACCCACGTCGTACACGCCGACTTCGGCTAAAGAAACAAAGAACTTCAACACAATCCGATCCGCCGCGGTCAAACCCCACATGAAGAAGAAATGAGGCACCATCGGCAAGCAATAGGCGAGGAACTTCCGCCAAGGCACGATTCGGAAATCAGGTTGTGCCGTGCGGTGCAACAACCAAGCCGATACGCCGGTGAAAATGACGTAGCTCGCTAACTCGCCGAGGACAGCTCCGAGAACCCCGAGTTTCAAAACAGAAACACAGACGATAATCAACAATGTCGAAGTCAGAAATTGAAGAAACGTAAAGGTACGATAACGCATCGGTTCTTCGCGAATGACAAACCATGCTTCAATGACGTTCGTGCCCGCCTTCAACGTGCCCGCAATAATTGCCAACGCCACGAGCGTCCAACTTAAATCTTGAAATCGCTGAGCCAATAACCAACCGCAGCCCATTACAGCGATGAATAATGGTAGCGCCATGAGCCAACGAACCCACCAAATCGCGGTGACCATTGCATCTGGATTCGGTTGATCATCGACATAAAATCGGCGGACGCCAAACCCGGTGCCAAGCGACAACAGTGCCCAAGTCGCCATAATGATGGCCTGCAAAATCGCAACTTGGCCGACCTCTCCCGGCGACATAGCCGCCAAGTAATAGGGCACCAGGATGATTCGAGCGCTCTTGGTGAGAGCATCCCCCAAGGCGTAGATCGCCGAGACTTTCAAAAAACGCCGGACTCCAGAACCGCCGCGGGAATTCGTCATTGGGCACCTCTCCGGTTTTCCGGTAAAGGCTTGACGTTGGCCCGGTTCTCCGGTCCCCCCAAATGCTGCAACCAGTCGCCAACGATCAGGCTGTCGGCGCGCAGCCGCTGGGCAGCAGCGGCCGACTGATCAGTCTGCAATTCGTCGAGTGCGACGATTTTTACCGCCAGCACGGCCGTCTCGCAACGCGCCAGAAAATCATCCGCAAACGTTTGCTTGCGAACGACCATCAAACACAATCGATGGCCTCGTGCATGCGCCGACAAGATTTCGGGAATCTGTTTGACATCCCGCACATTGATCAATGTCGCGCCGGACGACTGATGCCGTGACAAGGTCTCCAGTGCCTGAGCCGTTGCCGGCAGTGTTGTGTCAGTTGTCAGAAGAAGGACGTTTTTTCCCCGTTGCATTACGGTGAACAGACTTTCATCGCAGGGTTGGTCGGCCTGACGAATTCCATCGCGCCGAATCACTTTCAATGCCGTGAGGGCGATGATTTTCAAGTCGAACCACAACGATCGACGCCGATGGTATTGCCGATCAAATTCCACCTTTTCGGGAATTGACAGTTCGTCGCGACCATTGATTTGCGCCCAACCTGTAATACCTGGACGAAGTCCGGCGACACCTCTCACCGTCCGCCAGGCAATCAAATCGTGCTGATTAAAGAGGGCTGGCCGGGGACCGACGAACGACATGTTACCAACCAGAATATTCCAAAGTTGGGGCAGCTCGTCGAGGCTGCTTTTCCGAAGAAACTGTCCGATCGGCGTGATCCAGCGTTTGGAATCACCCAACAGATGAGTCGCCAGTTGCGGGGTGTCGATTCGCATCGACCGAAATTTGGCCATCGAGAAGTGACGGTTGCCTCGACCGACACGTTTTGACCAGTAGACTGCCGGCCCCGGCGACGTCAATCGCACGGCTACGGTGACGATCAACATCGGGATCGCAAAGATCAACAACAGCAGTGCAGCCAGGACGATGTCAAAGGTGCGCTGGAAAGAAAGTGCAGGCTTTGCTTGGGACTGCAGGCGGTAGGCCTTGATTTGGGATCGGATTCCATCTGCCAACGAGATCGAAGGTGAAAACGAAAATCGCGAATTAAACCTTTGACCGTCATACAAGTCATCACGCAGCCACTTGTGCACCAACCCTTTGAGTTTTGCTCCAGCGCCGCGATGCCGAAATACAAGATCAGCCAGATTGACGACATCTCGTGCAAGTTTCTCTTTGAGCTTGAAGCGTGGGGGGGAAATCTGCAACGAACTACAAATCTCCTGAACGATTTCCCGCATACGGACTGGCGGGGCTGCCACGTTAAAAACTTCCACTGCAGGCTGTTGGGCGTTAATATCCGAAGTGGAAAACGCCTCGGCAACTTTCAGGCAGGCAATTGCTGCATCACGAACATGAAGCAGTGTTTTTTGATTTTCACCTTTGCCGATCGACGGAAATGTCCCGCGGCGCAATCCGTTAATAAGGCGATGGACATTGCCGCGATCACCCGGTCCATATAACGTGGCTAATCGCAAGATCGTAAGCTTTGTCGCAGTATCATTGAGGGTGTTGATGGCGGCTTGCTCGCCAGCCAATTTGGTCTCGCCGTAATTTCCTTGCGGCAGGCACGGATCTAGTTCCGTTCGGGAGACTTCGCCGCTTCCATAAACCGCGACAGAACTGATCAAAATAAAATGGCGAACTCCGGCCTCAGCGGCTGCGACAGCCGTTCGCCGCGTCAGGTCGACATTGGTTTGCTCAAAGGCTGTTCGGTTGTCGGCGCGACGTCCAAACTGATGAGCCAGGCCGATGGTGTGAATGACCTGATCGACGCCCTGGAAAGCGGAAGGAGAAATTGTTTCAAAATCGACGCGTTGAACGGAAGGATCCGCCAGCGAGGCGGTACGGCCAAGGCCAACAACCCGCAGTGAGTTGCTGCCGACTTTGAGAATTTCGCTACCCAGAAAGCCGGTGGCACCGGTGACCGCCAGCACGGGCTCGCGCGACTCGCTGACTTGGCGTTCATCTTGGATTGCAGAAGTTTCAAATTGGGTGCTTGGTTGAGACGACATGACCTATCTGGCAGATGCCACCTCAACAGGTTTTGCGTCGGCAACCGTCCAATAATTTTCTAGATCAGGGAGCCAACGCCGCAGCGTTTCCTCTTCTTGAGCCAGCATTTCGAGAGTCGACTGGTCCAGCAAAAGTCTCTGCTCGCCAGTCGTCGGCAACTCAGCAGCTTGGGAATAAAACAACTTCTTGATCAATTCAGAACGGTGCAAACGACTAAGAAGCTGGTAGGCTCCGATGCGCCGCAGTCCAAACGAGACCTTGGTTGCCAAGCGAGCCACTATTTTGGAATTTGGCACGATTGCTGCGTTGATCACTTTGTGGGCCAGGTCGGGAATAAATTTATGGTCAACCCCGAGGAAGCGATAAATTTCCTTCAGTAATTGCTCATTCTCCTGTTTGAGGCGTTCGTAAACGAAGAAGTAGATCTGCTCCGGCGGAAAGACTTCCTTGAATGTTCTGATTTTTTGCGAAAGCAAGACGCTGTCTAACAGTGTGACTTGGTCGCCTGGATTCAAGCAATTTTTCTTACGACGAAAATCGTAGCCCGATCCCATGATCCGGCCGATCGGTGCGGCCAGAGCTTCAGTAGATGAGGCAAATTGCAGGCCGCGACGCAGCGCGAATCCGTAAAAAGACTGCAATAGATCCTGTGGTTTTCGCAGGTTGAAGATGATTTTCATCTGTGGGTTATATTTGCGAACGCGTTCTGCCACACGGGGATCAACATAGTAGGCGTTAGAAATCTCTCCGATGGCGGTGCAGGTGGAAGGTGAGAAATGGTTCTCATACCAAGCCTGCCCGTTCTGAAAATTCGTGTTGAAAAACTCGGTTTCCTTGACCATAGCCATCGAGATGTCCGGGTGAGCTTTCAAAATTTCATACATCCATGTCGTCGCGCACCGGCCGGGACCGACGTTGATGAAGGTTGGTTTTTGAGAAGGCGACTTCATGGATCGTGAAAATAAAGGAATTTGATTAGGGAGCGGCTTCGACAGCGAACGCGGGCTCAGAGGAACTCATGTCGAAGTGATTAAATTCGGCAACCAACACTTTCAAAAGCTTGAGAATTTCCGCGGGCGGCGAATAGCCATGGGCAATCAACTGATTGAGCGATGCCAGGGTTTCGTGATATTCATAAGGGCGATGATAGGCCGAAAGAATTTTTTCATGCTGCGTCGGCATCGACTTTTCGTCGTCGTAATAAAGTTCCTCGTACAATTTTTCACCCTGGCGAATTCCTGTGAACTTGATTTCGATGGAATCCAGGGGCAGGCCGGCGAGTTGAATCAGGTCTTTTGCCAGGTCCAGAATCTTGACGGGCTCACCCATGTCGAGAACATAGACTTCCCCCCCGCGGCCCATGGAGCCGGCTTGAATCACCAGCTGCGCGGCTTCGGGGATCGTCATGAAGAAGCGAGTCATCCGTGGATCCGTAACGGTAACCGGGCCTCCCCGCTGGATCTGTTCCCTGAATACGGGAATGACGCTGCCGGCGGAACCCAAGACGTTTCCAAATCGAGTGACGACGAATTTGGTGATCGTTTGATGGCTACCCAACGCCAGGCAGTAACGTTCGGCAAGTTGCTTGGTGCAGCCCATAACGCTTGTCGGATTCACAGCTTTGTCTGTCGAAACCAATACAAAACGTTTTACTCCGTGGGCAACGGCCACATCCGCCGTAATCTGAGTGCCTAAGACATTGTTGATGACGGCCTCTCCGATGTTTAACTCGGTAAACGGCACATGTTTATGCGCGGCGGCATGAAAAACGACATCTGGTTTCCATGTTTCGAAAACCTCGTTCATTCGCCGTGCATCAACAACATTGGCCAAAACAGAGAAAATTTGAGTGTCGGGATAAATTCGGGAGAGTTCGCGTTCAATCTCAAACAGCCTGTTCTCACCGCGTCCGAGTAACAGCAGCGTGCGCGGATTAAATCGCGACAGTTGACGGCATAACTCGGAGCCAATACTGCCCCCCGCGCCAGTAACCATAACGACCGTACCCGAAACGGCCCCTTCGATATCCTGAGTTGCCAGTTTGACCGGCGATCTCCGCAGTAAGTCTTCGAAACTCACTTCTCGAAGCGAAATCGTTGCTCGTCCAACAAGGTGGTCGTCAAGTTTCGGGATGATTCGAACCTGAAACGATTGAGTCCTGGACAATTCCATGAGTCGCCGGATGAGCTTGGGATTGCTTGACCCAGAAACCGCCAGAACAGTTTTGACTCGGTAGTGTGTGACGAGCTCGTCCAGGTTGTCGATATCGCCGACTATTTTCAGTTGTCCAATCCATTGAATCTTGCGAACCGGGATCTCAGAAATAAGGCCGACGATTTGCACTCCCATTTGCGGATTGTTGTTGATTTGATGAGCTGTGCGAATGATGTCGAATTCTGTACCCACCAACAACACCCGCTGGGCATTTTTATTGTGGCGGTCAACCGAAATGTTTTCATCCCAAAACCGAAACACCGATCGCAACGAACCAATCACAATGATCGTGAGTAACCAATTAATAAAAATTACCGTGCGTGGGATCTGCAGCGGAAGCAGCAAATAATCAACGACCAAAATCAAAACCGTACTGGACGTTGCGGCTCGTCCAAGTTTGACGAAATCTGTAAACGTCACATGCCGCCACCAGCCATGGAAGTTTTTCAAAAAGTAAAAAACCGACAATTGAATTGCGACAACGATCGCAATTGAATTTCGAAAACCGCTGACTTGGTCAGTGGGAGAAGTCGGGAGAACAAACTCAAATCGCAATAAGTACGAGAGGTAATAAGTGCCCGCAAAAAGTAACGTGTGAACGAGAATGAGCGCGATGATCCGGTACTCTTTAATCCAGCCAAGAAGTCGACGA
>JBEBGH010000446.1:0-3764 GCA_040081565.1 Pirellulaceae bacterium | reverse complement strand
GCTCCGGCGTTCCACCGCGTTTCCCAAAGTGTTTCCGGCCGCCCCGCATTTTGGAGTTTTCCGAAAAAGTAACGTGCGGTTCGCGAACCGCATAGGCATCGTAAAAATAGTCCGTGCTCTTGCTAAAGAAAAAAATGTATTCGTGATCGGTCGTGGGCCGAGTCTTTACAGCGGAAGGCATTGCGTTTGGCTTTTGCCAAATGCAATCGCTACGGAGCAGCCAGCCGGCGTCTTGCATCGCCAGCGCAAACCGCCAGGGCATTCCCAACAGTTGATTATCTAAATACTTGTCGCCCATCACGACCCAAATCGAGCCGGTTGCTTTCAATGCCGGACGGATTGCCGCGAACAACAACACGAGCCGCTCGATATATAACTGCGGGGTCGGCTCGTGACCCAATTGTCGCTCGTTTCCGTAGTCGCGTTGGCGGAAGTACGGGGGACTGGTGATCACACAATCGACACTGGCCGCCGGCAGATGTGGCGCAAGCTCCGCGGCGTCTCCGCAGTGGAAACGATTCAGCCATTTTGCCAAATCAGTTTTCTTTTTCGCTTTTGTCGCCATGGAACCAGTCAATCTACCTTGAGCTTCAAATGAGCCGAACATTCGGCGTTACATTTTTTCTACAACGCCGATGCCCAGCAACTCTAAACCCTGCTTAACGGTCCGGGCGGTCAAGTCGCAAAGTTGCAAACGGCTATCACGCAAGGCTTCAGTCTCAGCCGACAGCACCGGACACTGATCGTAGAATCTAAAAAATGTCTGCGTGAGATCGAACAGGTATTGCGCGAGAATATTCGGTCGATAGTCCACCAGGACTTCGTCCAGTGTTTCGGCAAATCGCAACAACTGCAGGGCCAATTGCCGTTCCAACTCGTGGGCAAAGACAAACGGTCGGGGCTGATCGCGGTACTGGACAATGTTCACGTTATCTTTTCGATAAATGCCTTGAACGCGGGCGTACAAGTATTGCAGGTAGGTTGCCGTGTAACCCTTTAGCTCCAGCATCTTGTCGTAGCTGAACGTGTAGTCGGAAGAGCGGTTTTGCGACAAGTCAGCAAATTTCAACGCGCCGATTCCGACAACTTTGGAAATGTGATCGATTTCGTCAGGTGCCAGCGGGTCCGCGGTTTCCTTCTGGATTGAAAGCAGCACGCCCTGAGCTTTTCGCTCGGCTTCATCCAGAAGTCCTTCTAAACCGACCGTGTCGCCTGCTCGCGTTTTGAAAGGACGTCCGTCTTCTCCCAGCACCGTGCCGAAACTTACATGCCGCAAGTCGATGTTCGTGTAGCCCCATTTCGCGGCGGCGGCGAACAATTTGTCAAAGTGTTCATGCTGCCGATGGTCGACGACATACAGCACGATATCGGGTCGCCACTCTTCTGCGCGATACTTGATCGTCGCCAGATCCGTTGTGGCGTACAGGTAGGCTCCATCGCTTTTTTGGATCAGCATCGGGGCGTCGAAGCCATCCATGAAGACACACATCGCCCCATCGCTGTTCGTTGCCAGTTTTTTCTTGGTGAAATCTTCCACCACAGCGCCTAATTGGTCGTGATAAAAACTCTCGCCCAAGACGTGGTCGAAGGTCACCCCCAGTCGCTTATAAATCCGCTCGATGTCATCGCTGCAATACGGAAGAAACTCGTTCCAAAACCGCAAGTTTTCTGCGTCGCTTTCGTGCAGTTTTGCGGTTTCTTCCAGCACTCGTTGATTGATCGCCGCATGAGCCGCCGCGAGTTGTTTGAGTTGCGTATCGTTTTCGACTTTGGAGATTTTGCCACGCGTGGAGTCGATTTCTTCTTGCAACTCCTCCAGTTTTTTCGTCAATCGTTGCTGATCTTTTTGCTGTTGTTTCTTTTCCGCTTTGTCTGCCGGTTCTGGAGCGGACTTCAGCTTGGCCAATTGGGCCGAGAAATCCGTTTGCTGTTGCTCTTGCATCGGCAGGGCTTTTACGGAGTCGTGATAGTCACAGAGCTGGCGAACGAGCCGATAGAGCGAACCCAAATGTTGGATTGGCGATTTCTTGTAGGCCGTTGCATCGCAAAAATTCTTGTAGCCATAGATGATCATGCCAAACTGCGTGCCCCAGTCGCCCAAATGGTTGTCGGTGATCACGCGATGTCCGAGGAACCTCGCCACTCTGGATAAGGCATCGCCGATAACCGTGGAGCGAATATGTCCCACATGCATCGGCTTGGCGACGTTTGGCGACGAGAAGTCGATAACGATCGTTTTTTTTGTTTGGGTCGGTTCAACGGCGAGGCAATCGCTTTGCAGAGCGTCCCGAAGTTTACGCTTCAGCAATTCGTCGTCGATTCGCAGATTGATAAAACCGGGGCCCGCAATTTCTACTTGCGAGCAAAGGTCAGTCAGTGGAGTCAGGTTTTTGAGCTCGTTCGCGACATCGCGCGGTGCCTTGCCCAGAGGTTTCGCCAAAGTCATGGCAAAATTCGCTTGGTAATCACCAAATTTGGAATCTTGGGCAGGCCGAATCATCCCGACGTATTCCGCGGCATTCACACCGAGACTTGTCAGGGATTTAGAAAAGCGATCTCGAAGGTCAGCAAGCAAGTGCATCGGGCTGGGGACTTTCTCAACGGGTAACTTGAATTTCTGTTCGAGCGGATGCGGTGAACGACTGCGTCGAATGTCACAAAAAAACTGAATTCCTGCAATCGGGGCATGATTTACTCTGACAACGGCGACAAGACCCATGTTCGCGTTGCCGGCAACAACCGCGTAACTGCAGGCGGGGGAAAATGCGGTTATAATTGGGACATTATTTGGGGACGAAGGAGAATATGTGACGCGTTTCAGAATGTTAGTTTTTTTGTGTTTACTCGCGGTTTGGTGCCCCGTGGCTAAGGGCAGCGGCGAGAACACGGGCAGCGTCCATGATTCGGCAAATGGGCTATCGACCATTTCCGAACGGCATCCGGTTTCGATTGTTGAAGCCGAGATCTACGTCCAGCGCCACCGCATGATCATGAAACTGAAATGCTTTGCCGACGACCTGGAACTCTTGCAAGGCGTCTCACCTCGAGCGGATGGCAGTTACGATCCCAAAGAACTTGCCGAAGCCACGCAAGACCACGCGAAGTTTCTGGCTGAGCGAATCGACATCATCAATTCAAATGGCGAGAAGCTGGAGGCTCAAATCGTCGAGGCCTTGCCGCCGCTCACACCTGAAGGGGGTGAAATCAAACAAGGGGATTTGATGAGCATGTTTTGCGGATTTCAGCTGGAGTATAGCTTTGAAAATCCGCCTGAATTCTTGACGATCAAACAGCGGATGCAGGGCGAAGGCTACCTCTTCCCTAGCGAATTCAAAATTCTGATGAAGCAAGCGGGATCTGATGTTCCCTACATGCACATGATGAAGCCGGAGTCGCCCGAGACCTTTCGTTTTGACTGGACCAATCCGGTATTGCCCTCCGATGCCTCTGAGAGCGATTGGAAGGCTTGGTTCGACAAACAGCGAGAACAAACGCTGGGCATCACCAGTTACAGCAGTGTTTACTCGTTTATCTACATCACGAATTTCGAAGTCCGCCACGAAATATTAATTCCCTTGGCGAGTCTGGCGACGATGATCGATTTCGAAAGAGCTGAACCGAGCTTCCTCGATATCGCCGAGCAGGATGCGGCTCGCGAAAAAATCAAAGCTTTTTTTGCGGTGGATAACGACGTCGACATCGTCGCGGCCAGCCGCGAGCAGCTCCGCGAGACCCGCGCCCAGATCGGCTACATGTTCCAGAAC
>JBEBGH010000445.1:0-3796 GCA_040081565.1 Pirellulaceae bacterium | reverse complement strand
ATCTTGAGGATCACGCATTCGATCTCGCGACCGATGTACGTGCCGATGTCTTGCGGCCGGCGAATGTCCACCTGGCTGGCAGGCAAGAATACTTGAACGCCGATATCGATAAGCAAACCACCCTTGATTTTCCGGGTGCAAATACCTTTGACGATATCGCCTTCTTTGACTTTGGAAATAACATCGATCCAGTGGATGATCTGGTCGGCTTTTTTCTTGCTGACCGTGATCAGGCCATGACCTTCTTCGGTCACACCCATTTCGTCTTCCAGGTCTTCGATTAAAACCCGGAGTACCTGGCCAACTTCGGGAGGTGGTTCGTGCGATTCCCATTCGCTGCGAGGAAGTGTCGCTTCGCTCTTGAAGCCGACGTCGATAACGACCGCTTCATTGTCAACGCGAACGATCTTTCCACTGACGATTTCATTGATCTGAAAATTAGTTTCTTGTTCACCATCGGTATGGTAGAGTTCCGCCAAGTCCTCGTCTGTTTGAAACAAGCGATCCAATTCATTGGCGATACTTTGGTCTTCCAAAGCGCGGATCAAAATACGATTAACCATTAAGAAATTTCTCGCGAACGAATCAGTAGAAATGTCGTCTCAGAAGACGACTCGAATTCGTTCCAGGGTTGCACTCAACCATCCTGGGAGTCAGGAACAGGAGTGACAGGGGTGAAAAACGTAAAAACACGAGCCAAAAGTGTAGCAAATAACCAAAAACCCCGCAATCCGCACTGTTTTCACAATTTTCAGCGGCTCAATCCATTCTCGACCCCCCAAAAAAACTATTTGACGATTTGGGCGGGAATGCAAAAATGGAAGTGACGTTCGCAGACGCATGCGAGTAACTGGAAGATGTTCGTTTCGAAACTATCTACGGCAATTGAGTTTCGAGCGAATGAGGCTCTAGTAGAAAGGAGGTGGTTCAGTGAATTCTGGATGTATTAGCCGAGGTGGCGTGGCCTAAAGGCTGCCGGCGGGTTGCCAGCGGGCAAGCCACCGAACACTTTGGTTTCACTGGGTCGACCATTGGCTCATTGAAAACCGCAAATATGGAATCGCTTGGATTTGGGCAACCGGATTCAAGCGATTCTTTTTTGCGCGCCGTCGATTCGTCAACTAAGTCGAGTCGAAAGTCCTTCGTCGGATTAACGCTCGGTTGGCGTTGCACCGCTGCTGGCAATTCGTTAAGTGCTTGCAGATCGAACATCGCATCGCGGGTTCATTGTTAAAGCGGCGAGACTTGGTTGTTTGGCAAAACCGAATTCAGGCTTCCGCTAGCGGAATTCGCTAAAATGTTGAACTTTGCGGGCTAAATAATTTCTACGGATTAAACTTTCTTTGACGGAGTTGCCGATTCCTAGAAACTATCCCGATCACTTCGCTGCGAAGTTCGGGTTTTTGATAATTCACCTGCGAATGATTCGCAAAAATACTTTTAGGGAGGAATGGTATGCGTCGGCTCATCGTTGCGACGCTTCTGGCAATCGCTCTTTGCAGCAACGTCGGATGCTTCTTACCCATTTATGACGCTCATCCTGCCATCCGGGCACGCCAGTTGATTTATACCTCGGAAAACCTCCGAGCGATGCGTGAAGAATGGCATCGGTTCTGGTTCCTCGACATGCCAGACCACGCGACGCCGATTCGAACTCACGGCGGGATCATCTAGGCCCGGACAAGTCCGTGGTCGGAACAACCTTGGCGAGCGGCAAGCGGGATTCGTTGCGGCTCGCTCGTTCGTGCGCGATCAGTTTGACCTGACGTTTTGCCGCGATTCTAAAGTTGTCAGTAAACTTGGGATTTGGCCGCATTTAGTTCCAGCAACTAATCCACTGTAAAATCGCGGCCCCGGTCCTCCCACTTTGAAAGCACAACCAAAGTTTTTATCTTTGGGGCTTGTCCGACAGGTTGCTTGCAGGCATTCGCAGCAGGCATTGCTGTCACCAACAAAGATTCTTCAGAGAACAACATGCGCGTCGTTTCAGGAATTCAGCCCACCGGCAGGCCACATTGGGGAAATTATTTTGGAGCCATCCGGCAATACATCCAATTGCAGGACGAGGATCAAGCGTTCTACTTCATCGCGAACTTGCACGCGCTGACTTCGATCCGTGACCCCAAATTGATGTCTCAATACACACTCGACGCCGCGATCGATTTGTTGGCCTTGGGTCTCGATCCCAATCGAGCGGTGCTGTTTGTTCAATCAGACGTGCCAGAAATCTCCGAGCTCTGTTGGGTCCTACTGTCGGGGACGAGCATGGGATTGTTGGAACGTTGCGTTTCCTACAAGGACAAAATCGACAAGGGATTGCCGGCGGCGGCGGGGTTGTTTACCTATCCGGTGCTGCAGGCTGCTGATATTCTTGCGTACGATTCGGACATCGTGCCGGTTGGACAAGATCAAGCTCAACATATCGAAGTGTGTCGCGATATTGCACAATCCTTCAACCATCAATTTGGCGAAGTCTTCGTCCTGCCGAAAGCGAAGGTCCTTGCGGATAGCGCCAAGGTCCCTGGGACCGATGGCGAGAAAATGTCGAAAAGTTACAACAACACAATTGAGATCTTTGAATCGCCCAAGGAAATGCGAAAGAAAGTCATGCGGATCGCTACCGATTCGCGGCCGATGGAAGACGCCAAAGAACCTGACGAAGACCACCTCTACCAACTCTATAGTCTGTTCGTTGGCGACGATGACCGCGCCGCGATGGCTGCCAAATACCGAGCTGGTGGATTTGGGTACGGCGAGGTGAAGAAAGCGATCGCGGACGCAGCCGAAGCATTCTTTGCCCAGGCCCACGCTCGCCGCAACGAACTGGTGCGGAACCCGGACGAAGTCCGTGCCATTCTGGCTGCCGGAGCCGCCAAAGCCCGCGCGAAAGCCTCGCAAGTGTTGCTTCGGGCGCAAAAAGCTTGTGGAATCGCCTATTGAGCGACGATCATTTGAAGTGAAATGCTTACCTTCAGAGTGTCGTTGGGACCTTTGGTATCGCCACCGATTCAAATTCCAGATCGATCTTCTTCAGAACCCCTTCCTCGTCCAGGAACAAATGCACCGCTTGGCCAATCGGGCCGGGTTTTCCGACAGCGACTTCGAACAGCATTTCAGCCGTCGCATCTGGGGCAATTTCAAACGGGATCTCGTTACTGGGGTCCGACCGGACCGAACAGTTCGAGCCTCAGCACGTTTCCATGCCAACGACCCGCAAGCGTTTGTTCGTCGTGTTCTCAAAGCGAATCGTGATCGTCTCTTTCGCTCCTTCGACGAATTCCGGAAACGGTTCGAAGGCGATTTTGGAAAGGACCTTTGCTGATGGCGATGTCTGCCAATCGTAGATCGCGTAACCGAGTAGCACGAACGCCACCATGAACATCATCCCCGGCAACCAAAGGCTGAATGTTTTCCACGACGAGCTTTTAGTCATCGCAAATTGCTCCTAAAGGACAGCGGAACGGCATCTTGCTTTTGAAGCAGCACAACGCAATCAAACGTCGAGTTCGTTGGGTTCCACTTTATGTATCCTCATGAGTCTAACGTCGATCGGTCGCGTTTGCCCACTCGAATTCGGAAAAACAGGCTGACCGAAAATGTCCTTGAAGAAACGGTTTTTGTTCGGTTTCTGCAGAAACCGTATGAGTCCGAGTCCAATTCTCGTTGACAGCAGAAAAAGAAAATTACACTTTTCGCCACAGAATACGGCTCTTTTCAGGTTCGAGAATAAAGTTCTTGAATAATTTTGGAAATACGGTCGGAATGCTCCGACCTAGCCATAGGATGCGCTGGTGAG
>JBEBGH010000119.1:0-13973 GCA_040081565.1 Pirellulaceae bacterium | reverse complement strand
CTGTTAATTCTAAATCACGTTGGGGTTCATTCACATAGTCGATCCAATGGGGACACCGACGCACTGACCAAGGCGAAAAGAGTTGTTTTTCCTGAAGTGTCCTGAAAACAACGCCACAGGCTGCTCCACCGCCAATCTTGAGCCGCTTCCACCAACCTCCCTCGAAGTGCATTCTGCCATTTGTGGCTGGCACCCTTTGTTGCCTTTTGTTGGACCGGGCGAGGCAATCTGGAACCTGGAGAGAAAGATCAATTATGGCTCGTGGACGGCAGCCCGGAAAAAGGCGAAATCAAACTGAAGTGGTCATCCGACAGGAAAAAGATTGAAGCCCTGCATTTTCTCAACGTCCAGTTTCAGCGCAAATCTAACCGTCCGGATCGTTGAGTAATTCTTCTAATCGCTGCCTCAGTCTTTCGGGAAATCGGTCAAGCCACGATGCGTCGACCATTCCCAAGGAAATCAAGTCCAGCAAATGAACTTGATCCTTTCGACGAAATGCATTCAGTTTCATGCGCACCAGAGTCTCCAATTCCACCGTCCGAAAATCAGGAGCCTTCGCCATCGGCTCAATATCCGGATTGGGTTCGTCGCCGCTTCTTTCAATGTTTCCAACCAAGACGACGTGGACGGCATCCCTTGCTGATCCTTCAGGATGTTCGACGAACATGTTTAATCCAGACGAAATGCGGTAATGAAACCCGCCAGCTTTCATTGCATCAATCATGGCCGGCAAATTTGAAGGGCGAATAAGGATATCGACATCGCGAGTTGTTCGCAACGCGGCCTCTTCGACTTGAGCGACCCAGGCTCGCACGGCATGACCGCCGACAACTGCATAAGGAATTTTGGCGTTCTCCAAAATCCGAACGACCTGCCGAAGACGTTCATTGACCCTTTCCACTGCACGCTCCATTCGGTCCCAAAGTTCGTCGCCCATAATCACAAACTCAGTCATTGATCACCTCTTGTTTCCAGCTTAACAGACGGCAGGCCGTTGACAAACCGAACCCAGTTTTGTCTTGAGGATCCTCACATAAGTGCCCCAAGACCATTAAAGTGAACTGTTAGATCGTTTTTGGAGACTTGGAATTGGCGTCAGGCAGCGCAGCCCAGTTGCAAGCGGTTGCGGCGTAATGCCAACAGGAAAATCGCGATTGCGATGAGCAAAACAGACGATGGTTCAGGGACCGATTGAATGTTGCCGGACAAGAAGTAGGAACCCATGTCATAAAAGTACCTTGGTTCCCAGTTGTTGCTGGGGCCTAAGCTGGCGAATTTCCCGCCTGCACTGGAGACCTCGATAAAGTAATTTCCCGCATTGAGATGCAAAGAAACTGTTTCACTGAAACTCGCCGTGATCGCTGCGGCCAGTTCGTTCCCAGACTGGTCCAGAATACGCAAACTTGCGTCCAGCGATTGGTGGGGATCCGGTACCCCGGGAGAGATCCACTGTGTACCGGCATTTACGGTGATCGTGTTGATGCCGCCTATCGCGGTCGTAAAGGAAAAATAACCCTTTGTGTAATTCGCAATACCAATGGGATTTGGATTGGTGTCGCTTACCGGCACAATAATTCCTTGGTTGGCCAATGAAACGATTGCGCCATTTCCGGCTAATGAAAGCGATGTTGCCGTTGCCATTGTTCGGCCCACTCCATCGTTGATAAAGCCGCCCATGCCGTTGTTTTGCAAAATCCTTAGGGCATCATTTTCAATCACCGATGTGTCCGTATTGATCCTGCCGACTGACCAAGCGGTTCGAATCTGACTATTCCCGGTACCCGTCACGGGACGAGTGTGAGTCGAACCATCGTTGGTCGAGTACTCATTAACGCGAGTAGCGCCGATGTAATCGCCTTGGTGCAAAAGTCCGGCCGCATGACCGTTTTCATGGGCTGTTACTGAAGAAATTCGTTTGAATGAAGTACTGCCGCCCGATCGATTCGTAAACGTCCAGTTGGTACCGTAGCCAGTACCGGCGGCATGGGAGTTGGCCCAGACACCGACATAGGAAACTCCGGCAGCACCACCGAAAAAAGTACCGGCTCCGTCGCCAATGACCGTATGGTGGACTCGGGCAGTCGTGTCATAAAAGTTTTGGCGGGCGAGATAAGTCGTATGGCCGGCTGCGGCCGCTGGGTCGACCGTTGTCACGTTGATGTTGTACATCGAGTAAGTTTCGGCGACGCGAGACCAGATGTCCTTGATGTTCGCTTGTTCCGCGGCCGTAAAGGCTGGACCGGTTTGGCCATTGTAGGCTGGTGTGATCCCAGGCGTTTGGCCCCCCCAATTGCCCGTGTAATTAAACCCCGTGAAATTCAAGTACATGGTGTAAGCCGCGCCTGCACGACTATTCAGCACCGGTGCGCTAGGCTGGGCAAGCGCCGAAGTGATTAAGGCAACACTCAACAGCACGAACAGAACACTTCTTCGCAGCATGTTTAACACTCGTTGTTTAGGTTGAGAAAAGGGACGCCAACTGATGAGTTCAGAATTTCGATTGACTCTTGTTTCGAGTATAAATCAATGCCTCAAGCCGTCAACAAGCATTGAAAGTTTCCTTGCGTTTGTTGATGGATTTTGTATCTGGCATGTTCCGTCATTGTGGGCCAGCATCCGCAATCGCATTACTTGAGGCATTTGGCAATACCGAGTCGGAGGAACGTTGCATAAACGCTGCCAGAAGCAAGCAAATAAATCCACCCGCCTCAAACACGGCTCCCAAGAAATTTATGGTATGCCGAATAAATTCATAGTTTTCCCTGTAGCCACGTCCACTTCCTGAGAAAACTCCTTGAATATTCATCGTATGAGCTGCTTGAATTCCGAGTCGTCCAAAGAACAGAATCGCGATACCAACAATCAATAAAGTAGACACCTTTGGGAATTTTGGAAAACGTGTCAAAGCAAAAACAATGCCAGTCAAATATGCAGCATACAAGGGTGCTTCAATCAAGAATTGAAAGTAGATGCCACTGAGAGACTGCGGATTAATGCTTGAAATCAACCATAACACCGCAAAAAACAAAAATCCTAAAACCCCAATCAAAGACAAAATTCCGCCCGTCGCATTTCCTATTTTGCGTTGGGCTCGGTTGAATTCAGGATCATTGTCGGCTCGATTCGCGTAGGGCAATATTGCCAACGCGATAAGCCCAAAAATGCTACACGCTAGTACCCAATAGTACCATTCGTACCCTTTTCGATTCGCGAGGATCGGTGGGGCAATCAAGCTCACCAAGATTGCCAAAAAACCGAAGACAACAGTACTGACATACAGAAAAAGTGAGTCAAAAATATCCATCTTTCCGCCTGGAAATTGGTGATAAATTGCCAATCACGTTTGCCGCGTATAAGTTACCAAATCAAAACCGGATTTCCATCCCCAAACGGATCCAACATCGTTTTGCACGGTTCCGGATTGCCGGAAGGGCAATTGAGCGGATTCCACCGGAAAAGGGCTTGTGTGCTCGCTTGTAAAACATGCCCAGTTACCGATGAAAATGGCATTTCTGTCAGAAAGTCGCCAAGATTTCGGATTCCAATCGAAATTGACCCGTTGAGAAGAGAATCACTGGCAATTTGAACAGGCTGCTTGAGAAAATGGCTAAACGATTGGCCTTCGCGTGGTGGTCCATAGCAAAAGCAATTTTTGCGCGCGATTGGCATGAAGCTGCGGATCTGATTGAGAGCCATCATTGGTACCGCTCTCCAATGGGAGCCTGGATTTCGTCGCTCGTTGGCTTCCAGCTGACTCGAGAAGCAGTTTGGCACGTGAATCATTCCAATTTTCTGGTCGCTTGGAGTCAACTTCAACAGGCTCAGCTTATTACGCGAAGGTATGGCGATGATTGGGTCCGTCCACACAAAAACGAAGTCCTGGAAGCGGCAGTTGCCCGCGCCGATGCGGCGCTCACGGCGGGCGAGATTGAAACTTCATTGTCGATCGTTCGCGATTTGACCAGCCAAAAAATTCTCGATCAGCGAGTAGACAAGATCGCCCGATCGGCCTATTTGATTCGCCAAAGTGAACGGCTCGCGCGATACGGAAAATTCAATGATGCAATGGCGAAATTGGCTTTGGCATCCAGACAACATCCAGCTCTCGATTACTTGAACGATCGCATCCAGCAGCTGGCTCAGCAAAAACTTGAGTTCAACGCCCTCATCAACGAACTGCGTGATGCACAGGAACTGGCTGACCCAAGCCGTATCCATCAACTGGAGCTGCGGATTGCAGAGCTAAGCCCGGAAGCCGACGAGATTTTGCGTGTGGGCGAAATTGAAAAGCCTGAAGTCAGCACGCTGCAAGCAAAACAACCAACTACAACACCGGAGTCGTTACCGTCGAACTTCATGCTCTGGATTGATGGTGTCGGCGGGTTTCTGATTTGTTGCGGCAAGTCCCTGTGGCTCGGGCGCTACGTTGACCGGTCGAATATCGATATTCCGCTGCAATCGGATTTGCTCCGCCGTCACGCTAATTTGTTTGCAACGAGTGATGGCTATTCGCTGGTAGGAACGGCAAACACCACGGTTGCGGGGCGAAGTTGCGAGACACCTCAGCCGCTTGTCGATGGAGACTCGATCCATCTGAATCGTCATGTAGAGCTTAAATTCCGGCGGCCTGATTGGCGGTCCACCTCAGCTCGAATTGATTTCGTGACCGGGCATCGAACTGTTCCATGGTGTGACGCCGTGCTGCTGCTAAACGATCGATTGACAATTGGTCCCAGCACGCAAAACCATGTTTGCGTTCGCGAAATGACTTCGGAAATTACGTTGCGAATTCGAGGCGGTCGCCTGGAGGTCGAAGGTGGTGGCGAATGGCTGACGGTGGATAACCAAATGGGGTGTGAAACGCTTTTGCTTCACCCCAATTCCCGATTATTAACCGAGAAGGTGGCAATGCAATTTGAGACTTTGAATTCGTATTCCTCAGGCTAACGAAACGGCCATTGGAACGGGTGCAGGATGCGAATTTGGATAAAAGGTGGTATTTGTTTGGTCGCGAAAAACTTCAAGCAATCGATCAGGTAATTGGTACAATAGAAGACGGCCATTGAACGGCAGCTAATAGCGACCGTTTTGCGGCGGGAACGCAAGGAATCTAGACAGATGAATGACCGCTTAGCTACGTTTAATGAAACGCAACATCTCGATGCCAAATCTGGTTCTGGTTCCTCCATGCCTCGACAAAACGCCAAAACATTGAGATTCACCTATGCCAGCGGCTCCCAGCCGCTCGAGGGCTTCACGATCAAGCGTGGAATCGGGATCGGTGGTTTTGGCGAAGTTTACTTCGCGCTAAGCGATGCCGGTAAAGAAGTCGCGATCAAGCGAATTCAACGGAACCTTGACGTCGAATTGCGTGGCGTCAAACAATGCCTAAATCTAAAACACGTCAATTTGATTGCCCTCTGGGACATTAAAAACAACGATCTCGGCGAAAGCTGGGTCGTGATGGAGTACGTTCCAGGCTACAACCTGCGCGACAAATTGGAACGCCATCCTGAGGGAATGCCGGCAGAAGAACTGAAGCAATGGTTTCTTTCGATCTGCTCCGGAGTCAATTATCTCCACAAGCACGGAATCGTTCACCGCGACCTTAAGCCGGGCAACATCTTTTTCGACACCGATCAGCACATTGTCAAAATTGGAGACTATGGGCTTTCGAAGTTCATTTCTTGCAGCAAACGCAGCGAGCAAACCGAAAGTGTTGGCACGTTTCATTACATGGCTCCGGAAATCGGCAAGGGGAGCTACGGCAAAGAAATTGACATCTATGCGTTGGGGGTCATTCTTTATGAAATGCTGTCCGGCCGTTTGCCGTTCGATGGCGAGAGTGCCCATGAAATTATCATGAAGCACATGACGGCCGACGTTGACTTGGCACCGATTCCGGAACCATTCCGCGCGGGCATCGTCGGTGCGTTGCGGAAGGACCCGGCGGAACGCATTTCATCGGTCCAAGACTTAATTGGCAGATTGCCCTGGCCGGAAACTGAAATAAACCGGATTGTCGGTTCGATCTCGACGACGACCTCGGCCACTCCAGAAGTGGTTTCTGAACGCGGAGCAAGGTCAGAGGAAATCTCGTACGGCCGCGCTACCAACGTCGGCGCTCCCAAGACGATTATCTACATCGGTGATGATGGCATGGAAGAAATTGTCACAGAAACTGCGGTGCCGATGCGAGTCTCTCTGTACGGACGGGACTTACTGGAGAAGGGAATCATGATCAGTCCCGCGGACAAACCGTTCGTCCCGCGAGAGCCGATTGCCAAGGCCCTGCAAGGCGGGCTCGATGGCGCGATCCATTGGTGGAATCGTTCCGACGTTTCTGTTCCGGTCAAAGTCCTTGTAGCAGTTTCGGCTTCGATCATTTTAATCGTCAATTCCAGTTGGCTGATTGTGGTTGCGATTGCGTTAGGCGCCGTCTATCTGGGCTATTACTTTGTTCGCGGCTGGTTCGTCACCGACAAAACAAACGTGCAGTTGCCAGAAACGCGATCTGCCACTCGGGAACGCCACGAGAAAAACGTGCGGAATTTCTTGAGCCAAAGGGGCTTGTCCGATCGTTTGACCGATTTATCGGGATCGATGCTGGTCGCCGCCTGTTCGTGTATCGTTTTTAGCTTTGTTGCCCTGGCGATCAAGGGTGGAGTTTGGAATTTCGACCTGGATGCGGCGGCCGTTTATGCTTGGTTGGCCATTACGTCGACATTGGCCAGTTGGTTCATGTTGATCGCGAATAAGACTTGGGAACATCGCAAAGGTGATCCGTGGCTTCGTCGTCTCACGATGATGATTTGCGGTTTTGGATTGGGGGCGTTGAGTTTTCTAATCGGCCAGTCATTTTTTGTTTCCGAGTTCAATGGATCGTCGGCAAAACTTGGTGAAACCATTCCCCAACTGCAGGTTTCCAACTTGCTGTCCAGTTTCCTGATGTTCTTTACTGTTTGGTTCGCCATCTCACAAAGTTGGCGGATTATTGATCCCGCCCGCGGTTCCAGGTTGAAGTTATGGCGAGTCGGAATTGGATTGGCGGTCGGTGTATTGGTTGCCCAAGTCTTAGGACTGAACCCTGCTCTGTTTGGGATGGTCGTCGTGATCACGAGTGTCGCCTCGCAACTAGCTGCCCCGCTGATTACATTTGAGGACGCCGCGGCTCGATCCAAAGTGAGTAGTGCCTGAGTACCTCTCTGGATGCAAAATTCAATCATCAATTCCGTATTTTTGTTAATCGCGTTGACCGTCAGTCCCGGCATATTGGCAGCATTTCAAAATGAGGCTTCGTCCAAGACCGCGCCGACAACGGAATCGACTCCGTCGCTCAGTGTCACGATACCGGATTGGTGGCTGGAAGCTGTCGAGAAGATCTCTTATCCGGAAAAGTTAGCGCTGCAGACGGATTTAATGAAAACGCGATTCGAGGCGGAGGCGGCGCTCGATTCGATGATTTCCCAGGCGACTCGTGATTCTTTGGAAGACTATCTTTCGCCTCGTGATTTGGATGAGCTTTCCAGCGCCAAGGATTTTTTGCGGAAATTTGCGGTAGTAGATAATCGCCGTGTTGTCTTGGCAATCCAGTTGTCGCCACCTGAAAACTCGACCGTGAAAGATTCCAAGCCGGAAATCAAATACCGAGGATTTGCCCAAGTCGAATTTTCGGAAGGGCTGTGGCAACGCCGCTTGATCCGCGATCGTTTAGTGATCGCGTTGGGCTTATGTGGCACGATCCTAAGTGGTTTGGCAACGCTGACGGTATTCTTGCATTTGAACCACGCTACGAAGGGAATGTACGCTGGCCGCTTGCAAATGGCCGCAGCGGTCGCTTTTGTGTTCATCATGCTGATGATATTCTGGATATCCAGATTCGTCATTTAGTAATTGAGACAATTCGGCCCGATTGAAAACGACCCTTGAGCAACGATCCAAACCTACCTGAACCTGATTTCATTCAGATCACCGAGGATTACTTGATCGTGAACAAGGATGCGGGGGTTCTGACACAAGCGCCGCCTGGTGTTGACAGCATGGAACTGCGGATCCGCCAATGGAAGGCGCGGCAAATGAGCGAACCACATCCCTATGTGGGTGTTCCGCATCGTCTAGATCGACCGGTTTCAGGGATCATGGTATTCGGACAAACTCCCAAAGCCACACGTCGATTGGGTGAACAATTCCAAAGCCGCGAAGTGAAGAAGTTCTATTGGGCGCTCGTTGCGGGAAACGTGATCGGCGACATCGGGACTTGGACCGACTTCATGCGAAAGATTCCGGATCAACCACGTTCCGAGATTGTTGCTTCGGACCATCCCGACGCGCAAATTGCGATCTTGAACTTCCGCGTGCTGGGTCGAAACGAACAACATACTTGGTTGCGAATCGACCTGGAAACCGGCCGCACTCATCAAATTCGATTGCAATGCGCGAGTCGCGGCCATCCCATTGTGGGCGATGACTTGTATGGCTCGCAGGAACCCTTCGGACCCCAAACGGTTGACCTACGGGCGCGAACAATTGCTCTACACTCCAGAAAACTTGCTTTCTATGAGCATCGAAACCGACGAACGGTCGACTTCACCGCGCCGGTACCGACAACTTGGAACGCCCCGTTGTCCAATTTCCCTGAATTCGTTGAAATGGAATGACGTGGCGATTGTCGCAACGTTCGAGATTTCTGGTTTGCATCTTCACCGTTGAGAATTCATGACGCCGAAAAAAAGATTCTTTTGCCTACGCGGTTTCATGAAATCCGGAACGAATTGGCTTGGTGGGCTTCTTGACCGTCATCCCGAAATCAGTTGCCGTGGTGAATATCATTGGGAATTGATTCTAAAGCCTCTGGTTGAACGTTCCCCGTTGATGATTCAGACTCGCGAAGACGCGTCTTTGAAGGAAACCATCAAGCACGTACGAGGAGCCATTCGACGCGCGATGGTTGCGCTTTCAGACCCCAATGCCACCGTGATTGGCGATCGTACGCCGCACACGATTTCGCCTGTGGTGTTGCCCGTTCCGCATATTGTCATCGTGCGCGACGGTCGAGACATCCTCGTCAGTCGTGCTTTCCACTTTTTTAATTCACCAAAATACACTTCGCTGTTCCAGCGTTCGCAAGCTGCTGCAGAAAGCCTTCGAGAATTTCAGAACAACAAGTGGTACTTCAAAGAAAACCCGGAGCGGCTGTTGGAAAATCGCGAGTTGGTCGAGACCACTGCACAATGGTGGGTTGATCAACAGAATCGGGATCGGCAGGTCGTGGCCGCGAGCCCCAAGCTGCCCGTGAGGTTCGTGAGATTCGAAGACTTGCTCGTGGACACACAACGGCTTTCGGACGAACTCCTGGAATTTCTGGAGGTTGACCCCAGCCTTGCTCCACCAATCGAGGGTGGCCTGCGTCCTGGATTCGAGACCGAGAACCCCGACCAGTTCTTCCGCAAGGGTGCCGCCGGTGATTGGAAGAATTACTTCACCGATCAGACAACGGCATGGTTCAAGAAATTGGCTGGCGAGGAGCTAATTCGCCAAGGTTATGAGAACGACCTGAGTTGGTAAACGTAGATCTGAAATTCCGAAAGTGCGCAATGGACAAAAAAGACAAAAAACGGATCGAAGTTTTGAAACAGAAAATGGCGACCTTGCAGAAGCAAATCGCTGGCTCGAAAAAACAAATGGACGATCCCGAGGAATTGCGCCGTTACGAAACGGAATTGGAAGCTGTAAAAAAGGAACTCGCAACGCTTCAGGTCAAATGACCAGCGCAATGTCCTAACGATGTTTGGCATCCTAAATCTTTTTAAACCCTCCGGAATTACCAGTCGCGACGCCGTGACCGCTGTCTCGCGAGTGCTTGGCGAACGGCAGATCGGGCATGCCGGGACGCTTGATCCTCTGGCTGAAGGGGTGTTGCTGCTCGCGGTTGGCAAAGCAACTCGCTTGGTCCCGTTCATGCAGGACCTACCAAAACGGTACGTCGCCAAATTTCAAATCGGCATCACAAGTACCACACAAGACATTCAAGGAACGTGCCAAGACGTTCCTTGGCAGCCTTTCGACCGGGCAGACCTGGAGCGTGTCGCTGGCGAATTTGTCGGAAACATCTGGCAAACGCCTCCGGTTTTTTCAGCCGTGCGAATTAACGGACGCCGGGCATACAAGTTTGGTCTCAAGGGTCGGTCAGTCGAAATTGCGCCGCGACAAATCCAAGTCGATTCAATTCGAATTCTCGATTGCACGCCTCCGTACTGGACGATGGAAGTTGTCTGCGGCAAGGGAACCTACGTCCGCACGCTCGGTCACGATATCGGGATTCGCCTCGGCAGTGCGGCAACACTGACCGCATTGCTACGCGCTTCGATCGGCCGATTTGTCGATACGGATACCCAAACGATCGAAATGCTAAAGCAAACTTCTTCATCAGAAGTACTTCTCAATCCCGTTTGCTTGTTTGAAGACTGGACCCGCATTGACTTGACTCCACTTCAACTTGACGATTTGACATATGCGCGGCCCCCGACGTTGGCTGGCGAATCTGATAAAGCAATTGCAGTAGATTCAAATGGACGTCTGTGCGCGGTCTTGCAGCGCAATGGCGGAGGCCCCTTTCGCTTCCTGGTCAACTTCCAAGGTCGCGGCTAATTCTCGATTTTGTGGTACAATGAAGTCGTGCTTTTTCGCCAAGTCCAGGAACAGGAATCGATTGAGAATGGTCACCCGCGCTGCGTTCTTCATTTTCGCCATCGCTATTGCTTTGCAAACGCCAAGTCTGTTTGGTCAAGAAAAACAACAAGACGTTTCAACCGAAAACGTTCTGGGCATCTCCAAAACGAAACCCGATTCTGGCCCTTTCGTCGAAGTCGATGGGGTCTTTATGGTTCCCTACACAACCAAAGTCCCTGGCTCGACGGTCGAATTCGAGATGATCCCGGTACCCGGCGGAAAATTTTTGATGGGTAGCCCAGAGGACGAAGAAGATCGCCGTGCCGACGAAGGTCCGCAAGTCGAAGTGACGATCGAGCCCTTCTGGATGGGGAAACATGAAGTAACTTGGGGGGAATATTACCTCTTTATGAAGCTTGATCGGATCTTCAAGGAATTCAACGACAAGAACGTCCGGCCCGTCTCCGACAGCAACAAAGTGGATGCGGTAACGGCCCCCAGTTCGCTCTATGATCCGAGTTTTACATTCGAGGCAGGTGACAAGCCAAATCAACCGTGTGCTACAGTTACGCAATTCGCGGCCAAACAATACACCAAATATTTGAGCCGTTTGACGGGCTCGGAGTTCTACCGGTTGCCAACCGAGGCTGAATGGGAATACGCTTGCCGCGCAGGTACCACCACACGTTTCTATTTCGGTGACGACGCCGATGAACTCGAGGAACATGCTTGGTACGTCGACAACTCAGACGACGAACGGCATCCAGTTGGGAAAAAGAAACCGAACCCTTGGGGTCTGCATGACATGTATGGAAACGTCGCGGAGTGGACTCTCGATTCCTACAACGAAAAGGGCTACGCACATTTGGCCGGACAAAAAGAAATCGACGGAAGCCAAATTCTGACGACTTCCGAAAAGGTGTTCCCGCGTGTATTGCGAGGCGGTTCGTGGGAACTCGAAGTTGAAGATTGCCGAAGCGCTGCAAGGATGGCCTCAAATGATCCCGAATGGAAAGCCGCCGATCCCAATTTACCCCGCAGCCCATGGTGGTACACCGATAGTCCATCGCTCGGTGCCGGATTCCGAATTATCCGTCCCTACCATGCACCGATCGATCGTGTAGCACAAGAGAAATGGTGGGACGCCGACGTTCAAGATATTCGCGACGACTACGAGAATCGTATTCGCGACAATGGTCGAGGGGCCTTGGGTATCGTTGACCCTGAACTACCCAAAGTGATCGAAGAAAAGATTAAATAGCCCTATGAAGCGAACGATTCAGTCCATCCCGCAGCTTTTTCGCAACGTGCGACGTTGGACTGAAATTCTTTCGATACTCAGCAAATACGGCCTTGCCGACTGGTTGAGCCGTACGAATATCGACTTCGTTAAAGATCGCCTGCATGCCGCGGACGGGGAGTGCATTGGCCGATCAACAACGGCGGCCCGCATTCGCCTCGCGCTCACAGACCTGGGTCCGACCTTCATCAAGGTGGGACAACTTTTGAGTACTCGAGCGGATTTGGTCGGCGTTGACCTGGCCGACGAGCTTTCAAAGCTGCAAGCCAATACCCCTCATGATGCGTTCGTAGAGATTCGCAAGGTTGTCGAGAATGACCTGGAATCGACTTTAGAAGAAGCGTTCCTCACCTTCGATGAAGTTCCAATTGCCTCTGCGTCAATCGGCCAGGTTCATCGCGCGCGAACTCACTTGGGTGAAGATGTTGTCGTCAAAGTCCGGCATCCGGGCATTGAACGGGTCGTTGAAACCGACATGGAAATTCTGGCAGGCCTGGCCCATTTGGCAGAGAGGCTAGAGGATTTCAAACATTACCAGCCAACGTCGGTTGTCGCCGATTTGTCGCGCACGATGCGACGCGAACTCGATTTTGGCCGCGAACATCGCAACCTTGTTCAATTCCGGAACCTCTTCCGCAAGAACAAAATGCTGATGATTCCGAAGCCGGTTTCACGTCTTTGCTCGGAGAAGGTTCTCACCATGAGCTGCCTGGATGGCACGAAATTGAGCGATGTCAAGGACCATCAGAGTTCATTCGTTGGACTCGAAGACTTTGCGCGGCGTGGAGCCAAGATTTATCTCGACATGATCTTCGAACATGGCTTCTACCATGCCGACCCCCATCCCGGAAACATCGTGATCATGAAGGACAACGTGATTGGCCTTCTGGACTTTGGCATGGTGGGCCGAATCAGCGAACCGCTGCGCGAGGATATCGAGGGCATGCTGATGGCGATCGTCAATCACGATGTTCAACTCCTGGTGACATTTGTCGAACGAATCGGCAATTGTCCACCAAACCTTGATTCCTCGGGATTGTCGACCGACATCGCTGACTTTGTCGGACAATACGCGACGCAGCAGGCGCGGGATTTCGACATGGCCAGCGCGCTAAACGATTTTTTGTCGATCGTTCGTCGATATCGAATTACATTACCCAGCGAGGTTTCGCTGCTCATCAAGGTTCTGGTAACCCTCGAGGGAACGGGGCGCATGCTGGCCCCGGAATTTAGTTTGATGGAGATTATGCGTCCCCACCAACGGATGTTGATGTTGCGGCGAATGTCACCCACCCGTCAAGTTCGCAAGGCTCGCTCGTTTTTCTTGCAACTGGAGCATCTTGCCGAGCGGATGCCTCAACGACTGGGCAATATCCTGGAACAGATTCAGTCTGGTCGTTTCGATATCCACCTCGATCATCGGCGGCTGGGACCATCGGTAAATCGTTTGGTTATCGGAATGATCACGAGTGCCCTGTTCTTGGGTTCGTCGCTGATGCTGTCCTACAAAGTTCCGCCGTTGCTGTTTCATGAAAAGGCCGTCTGGGGCTTTCAAGATCTTTCTGTTCTGGGGCTTGCAGGTTGTCTCGTTTCCTTCATGCTCGGGTTTCGCTTGGTCTGGGCGATTCGCAAGTCTGGAAATCTGGACGAAGAATAGTAACTCTGTTGAGCGGGCTGGACGGGATGACGTTGACTTCGTCGATCGCGAGCACAGGGAGAATGGATTAAGCAGCCCTACGTTTACGCGCAGGTTCCGCATCGGGTTGTTGTTCTGTTGCGGGATCCGGAGGAGGTGCGAGACTTCGCAATACCGCCTCGATCTTTGAGTTTAGTTCGTCTAGGCCAGCGATCACCTGCTCTTGTTCTTTAAGAAGCTCATCGATGAGGTCAGCCTTACAACCGTTCCCCGCCAAAGTCTGGCGATGAGCAAGGGTGGAAGGGTCGGCCTCATTTTGGCAAGGGCTCTTAGACATTTCGTCGCTCGGTCGAACGGGTAGGTTAACGA
>JBEBGH010000444.1:0-3816 GCA_040081565.1 Pirellulaceae bacterium | reverse complement strand
TGGGTCGGTCGCGTGAAAACCGCGAAGCAAATTTACATCCGGAGTCGCGGCACTTTGCGGGTATTTTATCGACGTCCGTTTTAGTAAGTAAATTTCAAGCCGAAGTTGACGCTGTGCCAGAAGATCGTATTGGAATTCTTCAGCTCGCTACCATTCACCAGGAAGTCCTGCGACGGAGCGTTGGCAACTCCATCTAACCAGTTGGCTTCATAGCCCAGATAGGTCGCGACTCTGCGTGGGACAACCTCAAAGTAAACGCGCCCACCGGTTTGACCGATGAACATCCCCGAACTCTTGTCGATCGAATCCGACGTAGAGTCGTCGAAATTCGTGTCGGCGAGTCGAGTCATTTCAGCGTTGTTGGAAAGCCCTGAGGCCTTGACATGACCTTGGATGTAGATGTCTCGGGTAATCGGTTGATTCATCTCGAAGCCGATCGTTCCCCCAATAGCACTATTGGAAACATCTGCTGAATTGAGGCTGGTCAGCAACTCGTCACCCGTTGGAAGGGAAATCGTGCTCTCGGTAGTCAGCCGCAGATCTTCGTTGAGTTGATAATATCGTGGGCCGATTAAGAAAGTCATCCCCGGATAGATCGCTCGGCGGAAGTTGAATTGAACATCGAAAAATTCTGAATCGTACCCAATACCGATTTCGTTTGGATCTAGCTGCGGATCGAAAAACGGTGAGGCCAGATTTGGTCCCAGGAAAACCTCGCTGGTTTCCCATTTCGCCATCGAAGTCGAGGCCTCCCAATTGACGCCCGTGCGGCTTTTGGAGCCGAAACGGATATTCGGTCCAAAGGCGGTGTTCATGTCCGTCAATTGATCGGAAGTGAACAGCACATCGTTGGTTACGTCGTTGGAAATAAGGGCCAGGCCCAATTTACCTCCGGGACGGTCGTGAGCTGATGCTCCCATTTCCATCCAAAAGCGTCCCTCATCGGTCGAGGTCGTTGATGGCCATTGGGCATGGGCGGCATTCGTACCAACAAAGGTCAAAACTGCCAAGAAAAATAGTTTGATGGCCCGCACGTCTTATTCCTCCAGACGATCGTCACGCGAGAATTTTCTGCTGCAAGGTTTGATCGGACCATACGACAGAAACAATTAGTACGACCTGCATGCGCGAAAAGCCTTTCCAAGCTTTTCCAAATTAACGGCTGGCTTCAAGTTCTCGCGGAACAATTCCTACATTTTGAACAAAATGTTGACGAATGCGCTCAAGATTCCCCAGCCGGATTACGCGGAAATTCGCAACTTGGACCAAATTTTCAACTTATTTGCATCATAGGCTAGCGATCTCGACTCATTGACTTCGTTGAAACCCTCAGATGCCTCAACTATTAAAATGGATGACGTATTCTCGACAACGCGAACAGCAATCGAATCCAACCCACCACCAAAGACTGCTTTTGCACAGCAACCGCAATACATTAGCGGAAGTACGGGCACAGTAGCGTTGGCTTTCCGTCCAGGCTTTGCGATTCCCCAGAGAATCAAGAAAACAGCAACACGATACGACAATGGTCCCCAAGAAGTGGCGTTGTCCAAGAGGAAGGCGGCGATACCAATCCGATAATTGGTAGGCTGTTACTTTTCGCGAAAGCTCTTCCGAACTTTGTCGAGCAATGGTTGGTTTTTTCTATGCCTTTGCGGAAGTGTCCACGTGACTACCTGATGAAAATGCTCTTTCCCTTCCACAAAACTTATAAAGTAAACGATTTGCACGCTTTCCACCATCGATCCAATCTGGATATCAATGGCTGGCATTCCATTGATTGTGGTATTGGTCATGTTTCCAGGACTGAAGTACGCCAAGCTGGACTTCATATTGTTAACGATTAAATTCGCGTAACCATCAAGCGTCATGTTGTCGGACTGGTCTTTAGGTTCAGTGATCACAACCACATAATTCTCTGAAAATTTGTTTCCCGCGATAATCGTGGCTTCGGGGTTCTCCACAAAGTCTTTTTGCCAGTTTGATGGGACGGAAATCGTCGAAATACCGTCTCTGGAAGCCAATTCTATCGTAGTCTGGCTGTCAGAAGCTAGACCATAAACCCAAAACAACACACCGCCGCATATCAAGCCGATGATCAGAAACAAACTCGCAAAAACGATAATCAAAATTAGCCAGATGTTATTTTTCGACTTCCGCGGCCGCTGCTGATTCCAAGGGGCTTGGTAAGGTATCTGCGGGACATTGGACTGAGGATGGTCCGCCATTGGTAACCTCTCGACGGCGGATTTGAAGGAAGGGGGACCTGGGATTCAATCAAGATAGCTTAATGTGCGATCCAGCTATTGCAATAACGATGCTCGCCCTAATTCCGAATCAAATACGTTCGACCTCACAGTTTGGCGTCAGAGGAGCAATATCGGTTCAAGCAACAAACCGGAAGTATCAGACGAAGCATCACCAGTACGGTTACCGGCGGGCAAACGTTTCTCTGGACCATTTGCCCGAATTGAGACTGAAGGCAGCAATCTGGTCATCAAATTCAACAACCAACGTTCCGTCAAACGCCGTCAATCCGTCGGGTTGCCGAACGGCACCATTTTCGCTCTTCAATTCCGGCAAATTTGGAGCATCGAGGGAATCCCAAGTTCCTGTCGTTGCGCTGAAGGCATGGATTTTGCCACACGAAGTCGATCAAAAAAGTATGTCTGCTAGATGCTGCGTCAATCAACCTCGCGACGCCGCGCCTCAAGCGCATTCAAGTTCATGGCAAGGAAAAGGAATTGCGGGAGCCATGCTGCAGCAATGCCAAGCGTTAATCGGCCACGGCAACACGTAGTCCAACTTATTCAAGACTTAGCTGTCATCAGGCCAGGCGGTTAGTTTTTTCTTCAGTTTTTTCAGACATTTGCTTTGGCATCTCATCTGCAAAGCGAATGACGTCGACCATCCATCACCGCGCGGCGCGAAGCATTACGACAAACGGTTCGGCAATATAACCGACTCCCGCGACCAAGGCCAAGAACGCCGCACCCATCAATATCGGCGAAAATATTTTGAAGCAATGTGCACTCGTGAAAATGCAAAACACGCTTAAAAAGAAATAACCTAATGCAAGGAAATGTTTTTGCAAAACTAATTCTCCATTTACGTGAAAGCGCTCTCGGTCACGTCCATTCTAACTACCTGTAGCATACCAAATTTGAATTTCTTTGAATTGCGGCCTCAAATGTCCTCCATTCATTCCGCGGTTTCCACTCACTGTCTGGCAAGTCATTCTCTTTTGTGAACAAGCCCCCAAGTTGACAGCTTCAATATGTTGTCTCGATTACGAATGTCTCCACCTTCTCGTTGAGCCAATAGACCATCGCCAGCATTCCATCAACCTCCATACGGCCACCTTCGCTTGTGCGTCGCAAAGTCGATGCACTGACTCCGATTTCTTTTGATACATCTGCCCAACTCATGTCTCGACGCTTGCGCTGTTCGTCAAGGGCTTTGTGCAATGCTTTTGCATCGAATCGTTTCATGATTGACCGACTGGTTCGTGGAAGTAGTAACAAAGTCGGTTAGCAGCATGAGCGATTTACGGCTAACCTGCAAAGCAAGATTTGGCGACTCTACGTTGGATCACGCATAAATAGCAAAGCAACACCTGACAGCAATGCGAGTCCACAGCCGCCAAAACAAAAGAATTTCGCGAAGCCATCGAAACCGCCGGTAAAGCCAAGGCCGAGTCCAACAACAACAAGCGCAGCGCCGATCAACACGAGGCGGCGCGCAATTAATTTTAGAAAAGATCCGAGGTCCATGCCTTAGTTCCAAACGTGAACAGGAAATTGGCGGCTGATAAAG
>JBEBGH010000443.1:0-3827 GCA_040081565.1 Pirellulaceae bacterium | reverse complement strand
AGCACTCGCATGGTTTTTCGGAAACGCATCTTCTGTCCAAATTCCAAACCCTGCAACGTAGTTCGGTCCGCCCGCTTTTGAGCCCAAACCGACTACCGAGTTTTTCCAACCGCCAAAAGGTTGACGCTGAACGATCGCACCGGTTGTGGAACGATTGATATAGGCATTGCCAACCTCGACCTTGTCGCGCCAGACTTTAATTTGTTCTGGCTCCAGGCTGTGCAGGCCCCCCGTCAATCCGAATTCATTGCTGTTTTGAATTCGCAAAGCTTCTTCGAAATTCTCAACGCGAATTAAGCCGAGTACAGGCCCAAAGCACTCGGTCTTGTGGTACCAACTGCCGGGTTTGACACCGAGCTTAATTCCGGGCGTCCACATACACGGATTGTTGTCGAGCATTCGTGGTTCGAGCAGCCACGATTCTCCGGGCTCAAGCGTCGTAAGTCCACGTTTGAGATTTTCGTCCGGCGGGCGGATCACGGGCGTTGCGGTCGCGCTCGGATCCCACGACGCTCCGGCAATCAAACTGCGGGCAGTATCAAGTAATTGATGGCGAAATTTCTCGCTGTCGTAGACATTCTTTTCAACCAGTGCCAGACTTGTTGCAGAGCACTTTTGACCGGAATGTCCAAAGGCGCCGCGTACCAAGTCTTTAATCGCCAGATCAACGTCCGCATTCGCGGTAATGATCATGCTGTTCTTGCCACTAGTTTCGGCAAACAGCGGCAGATCAGGCCGCCAGCTCAAAAAGTTTTTTGCTGTGTCATAACTGCCCGTCAGGATGACTGCCGCAGTTCGCGCGTCGGCCACCAATTGCTTACCTGCCGTACGATCTCCAACGGGTAGGAATTGCAGCACGTCTTTGGGCACACCGGCGTCCCACATCTGACGAGCCAATACGAAGGCGGTCATGACCGACTCTCGTGATGGCTTCAGGATTACCGAATTACCTGCCATCAAGGCTGCCAAGCAACCACCGGCTGGAATTGCGTATGGAAAATTCCAAGGAGGAGTGACGACCACGACGCCTCGGGGACGCATTGAGGTTCCATCGAAGAAGCTCGCTTGGTCCAGCGACCGCGAGTAGTAGTTGGCGAAGTCCACGGCCTCGCTTACTTCAACATCTCCCTCCACGATCGCTTTGCCAGCATCCATCATCATGCAGCCAATCGTTTCGCCGCGTCTTTCAGAAAACACATGGGCGATCCGTTGCAGAATCTTTTTGCGCCCTGCGACACCCAAGGCCTCCCAACCTCTTTGAGCATTCACCGCGACGTCGAGTGCTGAATTGACTTCCGCCTCGCCGGCTTCGCAATATTCGTAAACGACTTCGCTGTTCCGAGACGGGTCTTTCCCTTTGCCCGTTGGTGTCTTCTCGATTTTTTTGCCGCCGATTTCCAATGGAATGACATCAAATTTCTTTTGGCGCCAAGTCTCAACCAATTTTTCGGCCCACGCTCGATTGGCCGTCAAGGAAAAATCTGTATCCGGTTCATTTTGGAACGGGCCATTTCCATCGTCGACCGGCTTGGAGATCCGCGATCGGTCTTGGTTTCGGTTTGAGGCGAACGACAATTCCGGTGCGCTCGCCATCTTGCAGGCCTTCAGGAATAGATCGCGTTGATCGTTCCATTCCCGAGAACCTTCTTCAAGTGCGAAAAGTGCACCTAGAAAACTGCCTGGGGCTGTGTTTTCGTCCAAACGCCGCACGAGATAGGCCACCGCGGATTCAAATTCTTCGTCCGGAACCGCCGGGGTGTAAATCACAAGTCCGCCGGACCGATCGCGCACCTCCAGGGCTTGGGCATTTGCCATTCCCTCCAACATTTCAAATTCCAAGCGATCGGAAACTTGTCGGTGCTCGCGGACCAGCAATGCATAGGCAACATCAAACAAGTTGTGGCTGGCGATTCCCAACCGGACCACACGTGCATTTTCGGGCCGGGTTCCAAATTCCAACATTCGTTTATAGTTGGCGTCGACTTCAGCTTTCGATTCATAGGGAGCTTGGTGCCATCCCCGCAGGCTGGCTTCGACCTGCTCCATCGCCAAATTGGCACCCTTGACCAAACGAATCTTGATACCCGCGCCAGTTCGGGCGTGCCGACGCTTGGCCCATTCGGTCAACGATTGTTGCATCGCAAACGAATCCGGCAGGTAGCCTTGCAAGACAATGCCCGCCTCGAGTTTTTCGAATTCCGGCTCATCCAAGACCTGGCAAAAGACATCGACCGTCAATTGCAAATCCCGATATTCTTCCATATCCAAGTTGACGAATTTCGGTCGGTCTTTTCCATGTTTGATCGCTGCTCGATAAAGATCTCGGAGTCGCGGCTTGATGGTCTCCACGGTCTGTCGATAGCCGGTCAAACTAATTTGTGAGACAACCGAAGAGAGCTTCACGCTCACGTAGACGATTTCTGCCTCGGCCAGCCGTTTCAAATAGGCACCGTGACGCCGCTCGGCTTCGTGGTCTCCCAGTACCGCTTCACCAAGTTGGTTAAAGTTGATTCGGATATTGTCGGCACTTCGTTTGCGAACGTACTCGGCAAACTTTGTTGGCTCCGCAGAGACAATGACATGCGACGACTCTCGACGAACTTGATTGGTGATTTGAGGCATTACCAGCCCAGGCGTAATCGCGGCCGCCTTGGCTCCGGCCCACAACGCCGTTCGATTCAACGGAGTCAAGTATTTTGGCAAACCATATTGGCGAACGATCGAGGAAAGGCGGGCCGCAGCAAGTCGTGGATCGGTAATTTTCAAAACTTGATCAGCCATCACGATCGTGAACTTTTTGCCATTTTCGTCACGCATCATGCGGGCCATTTGTGCCGATCTTGCCCGCTCAACCTTGGATTCTCGCTTCCGTGATTCCCGCAGAATCTCAGCGGCTAGTCTCACGGCGCGTTCCGGCAGGTCCGCAGGAAGTGCAGAAAATTGGCTATCTTTCATGATGCGTTCGGCAATCGTCATTGAGTTGAAGTTGGTTTAGGGTTGTGCCAGATTATCGAATCAATCTTTGGTTTAACATCGCAAATTTGCCGCTTTTTTCCATGCGACTTTTGGTTGCGGTTGTCCTTTGGCTAATATTGTCGATAATACTTGGCATCTTTAACAGGCCCGTAAGGCTGAATAACAATCGAAGGTGACTCTCATGGCGAAAATTCAAATCCCCGACCAAAACCGCGAGATCGCAGATGTCGAACAAATGCGAGATTTTCTGAAGCCATTTGGGATTTGGTACGAGAAGTGGGATGTCGAAGGTCGGATTGGCCTCGATGCCACCGATGCAGAAATTCTGACCGCTTACTCGCCGGAAATTGAGCGGTTGAAGACGGCCTGTGGCTTCGTAACCGCTGATGTCATTAACGTGAAAGCCGACACTCCCAATCTGGACGTGATGCTGAACAAGTTCAACAAGGAACACACGCACAGCGAGGATGAAGTGCGCTTCACGGTATACGGTAGTGGCGTTTTTCATATTCATCCCGACAACGGCCCGGTTTTTAGCATTACAGTTGAATCTGGCGATCTGGTGAATGTGCCGCGGGGAACCAAGCACTGGTTTAATTTGTGCACCGACCGAAAGATCCGCTGCATTCGTTTGTTCGAAGACATGACCGGTTGGACGCCACATTACATTGAAGAAGGGGTTGCTGAAAAATATTCGCCACTGTGCCTCGGGCCTAGCTATTTGGCAACCGAATCGAAACCGAAAATTGAATCGGTTGTTAACCTGGCGGAATGAAGGTCCAAGGCCGTGATGGCACGTTGGTTTCCTGATTCATTTTTTTTTGTCACAGCGTTCTGCAACCAACAGTAGG
>JBEBGH010000118.1:0-14045 GCA_040081565.1 Pirellulaceae bacterium | reverse complement strand
TTTCCGTGCCTGTGATGTCGGCGGGCATCAAGTCAGGCGTGAATTGAATCCGACTGAACGTGAGGCTCAGGGTCCGCGCCAAAGTGCTGATCATCAGCGTCTTGGCCAAGCCGGGTACTCCCTCGAGCAGACAATGGCTTCGCGAAAAGATCGCAATCAAAATCTGGTCGATAACTTCGTGCTGTCCGACAATCACGTGCGAAAGCTCTGCCATGAGTCTCGCACGAGCTTCCGAAAGCAAGTAAAGTTTTTTTTCGGCCATGCCTGTAGGGTCAGGTTTCAGAGTCATCGTGGATCACTATCGATTGCGAGCAGGAATTGTGAGTCGCCGAATTTTAACACTCCCGGCTTACCGTCGCGAGCCTGCAGGTCGCATGTCTGCTGGCGGTGCCAGCCAACGTAGATGACGGTCGTTGAATATCGTCGACCGGTCTCGGCGAAAGCCTGCATAACCCTCAAAGGCGCAACAGCCGATCCGCTATGGGAAATTAGGCGAAGAATTCGTGCGCGAACGAAGGGCAAAAGCAGATTTTCGGAACTGGGCGAACTAGCCTAATTTTGGCCGGGTTCGTTACTGGGGAGCAACGAATTTTGGCTTGCGGCAGGGTTGGGCATGATGCCTACAGGGGCCCTGCCGCTTTTTTTATGCGCTGACCGCGAGTGATTCTGGATTTCGCCGACTCTTGGCGAAACGACTCGCCGACCCATTTGCGTCTCGCGATTGATTGAGCGACAATCGGGACGGCAATCAACCTTATGCGAGTTGATTTCAATCGGGAATTTTTGCATGATTCCCGCCGCTTCTCGAACATTAAATAAAGGAAACGAATCCCGTGCGCCCCACTTCCTTGTTTGCGATTTCTATAACCCTCTGGCTGTTTTCGATCACCGCAATTGTTGCAATGCCGATTCAACAGTCGCCCGCAAAAGTTGGAGAAGACGATCCTTACCAATGGCTGGAAGAGGTCGGGGGCGAGAAGCAACTTAATTGGGTGCGAGAGCGCAACAAGAAATCACAAGCGGTATTGGAAGCAGACCCGCAATTCGAGAAACTCCGCGGTGACCTGTTGGCGATCCTGGATTCCGACGCCCGCATTCCAAATGTGTCGAAGCAAGGTGACTGGTATTACAACTTTTGGCGCGACAAGAAAAATCCGAGAGGTTTGTGGCGTCGAACTACCTTAGTGGAATACAAAAAAGCAGAACCCAAATGGGAAGTGATCCTCGACCTCGACGAATTGGCCAAACAGGAAAAAGAAAATTGGGTCTGGGGCGGGGCTTCGTTTTTGAAACCCGGTTACCAAAAAGTCCTGATCAGCTTGTCGCGCGGAGGAGCGGATGCCCGAGTTGCTCGCGAATTCGATGTGGCGGCAGGTGCATTTGTACCGAACGGTTTTCAGTTGCCCGAATCCAAAGGCGGAATGAGTTGGGTGGACGCGAATCATGTCTTCGTGCAAACGAACTTTGGGGAGGGCTCCATGACCGACTCTGGTTATCCTCGCCTTGCCAAACTTTGGAAACGCGGAACGAGCCTCTCCGATGCGGAACCTGTTTTTGAAGGTCAGCAAACGGACATGTCCGTCATGGCGTTCCACGATGACTCGCCGGGATTTGAACGCGACTTCGCCATGCGTAACATCGCTTTTTACAACAATGAGCTGTTCCACATCGATGCGCAAAAGAAGCTCGTTAAAATCGACGCGCCGAATTCCGCCAACAAACGGGTGGCCTTTGAATACATCGCGTTTGAGTTGCGAGAGCCTTGGACCGTCGGAGGACAATCATTTCCTGCCGGGGCATTGTTGATCGGGAAATTCGACGAGTTCATGAAGGGTTCTCGCAAGTTCGATGTTTTGTTTACGCCTACGGAAAATTCGGCCTTGGCCGGATATGGCTTCACCAAGGATTACCTATACCTCAACATTCTGGAGGATGTCAAAAATCAGGTCTACGTTTTGAAATTGCGGCAGCCCGAATGGAAGCGCGATCCGCTGTTCGGGGCACCACAGTTTGGCACTGTTGTCGTTTCGGCAATCGACGCGGACGAATCAAACGAGTTTTTTATGACGTCGACCGATTATTTGACGCCGACCACTTTGTATTGGGGAGAGATTGGAAAAAAACCTGAACCGGTCAAATCTCTGCCAGCCTTTTTCGATGCCGGCGGTTTGACGATCAGTCAACATTTTGCCACGAGCGCTGACGGCACCAAGGTTCCGTATTTTATGGTGGCTCGCGAAGACCTGCCACTGGACGGCGCGAACCCTACGTTGCTGTACGGTTACGGTGGTTTTGAAATCTCGATGCAGCCCAGTTACAACGCTGGCGTCGGTCGGGCTTGGACGACTCAAGGCGGCGTTTATGTCGTGGCGAACATTCGCGGTGGCGGCGAGTATGGTCCGCGCTGGCATCAAGCGGCATTGAAGAAAAATCGGTTGCGAGCCTACGAAGACTTCGCCGCAGTTGCCAAAGATCTATTCGATCGCAAGGTAACTTCGGCAAAACATCTCGGTATCCAAGGCGGCTCGAACGGAGGGCTTTTGGTTGGAAACATGGTCACGCTGTATCCCGACCTGATGGCTGCTGCGGTCTGCCAAGTCCCATTGCTCGACATGCGGCGGTACAACAAACTGCTGGCCGGTGCCTCGTGGATGGCCGAATACGGCAACCCGGACCTGCCGGAGGAATGGGAGTTCATTCGCACATTCTCGCCCTATCACAACGTCAAGAAAGAAACTAAGTATCCTTCCGTCCTGTTCACTACTTCAACGCGAGACGATCGTGTCCACCCAGGCCATGCGCGAAAGATGATGGCCGTTATGGAATCTCAGGGCCATGAGGTTTGGTATTACGAGAACATTGAAGGCGGTCATGGCGGAGCGGCAAACAACGCCCAGTCCGCCTACATGCAGTCGCTGGCGTACACCTTTTTGCGACAAAAATTGTTTCCCAAGAAATAACTTCGCCGCAGAGTGCCTTAAGCTGACAGGTGTCGAGCGATCGCGTCGTTGATCGCCGACAATGTTTGCGGCGTTAACGACAAGTTCATCGCTTGCAGCGTTTCGGCGATTTGCCAGGGTCGCTTTGCGCCGCACAACACGGACGTAATTCCTGGACGCGCAATGGTCCAGGCAACCACAAGTTGGGCGATCGTAACGCCAGCCTGAGTTGCCAGGATTTCCAATTCGTCAATCAGGTTTTGGGCTCGCTCCCATTGCGGCGGCTGGAAGATTGGGTACGACAGTCGTTTGTCACGCGGATCAAATTGATGCCCGCGGCGAATTTTTCCGGCGAGCAGTCCCTTCATCAAAGGCCAATAACTGACGATTGAAACACCATTCGCCTGGCACCAAGGCACGAGGTCTTGTTCGATCTCGCGTTGGAACATGTTGTAACGGGGCTGAACAACGGTCAGCGGGCAGACGGCATGAAATTTTTGTGTTTCCTCCAAAGTGGCGTTCGACACGCCAATCGTTTTAGCTTTGCCACAGCGTTGAAGTTCGGCCATCGCTGCCGCGCTCGATTCGATCGGCGTAATTCGATCGGGACTATGAAGGTAGAGCAAATCGACTTGATCGATCCCCAGTCGTCGCAGGCTCTCTTCGCATTCGTGCCTGAGCCTTGCCGGCGATGCGTCGTTGACCCTGGAAAGATCCGCAGCCCAATGGACACCGCACTTGGTTGCAATGATCACGTCCCCGCGGCAGTGCCGAATCGCGCGACCCAAAAGACGCTCACTGACTCCGTCGGCGCCATAGCAGTAGGCTGTGTCAAAGAAGTTGATCCCCCCTTCTCTTGCGGCTTCAATTGTCGCGAGGCTGTCGGCGTCATTGACTTCCAAGCTGGTCATACCCGCGATCGGCCACAAACCCAGACCCACACGCGACACGAACAAATCAGAATTTCCCAAGCGAACATTGTTCAAGTTATGCATGGTTTTGATTCGTTTGAAAAATGACGTGGCAGCCGCTAGAATCGGAGTTGAACAAGACGCGACTTCTTTTGTTCAAAAGCGTTACCTATCGTCAGCTCGAATACTTGGCACGTCAAGGCTCTGTTGCGTTCGGGGCTGATCTTCATTTTTGAAATTTACGGTGGCAGTCTCGATGAAACCTGAACCTACAAACAGCGCTGTCGCCTTCGCTACCGATTTGGGCTGGATCGCATTCGAACATGATGGACGAAAGATCTTTCGCTTGACGTTTGGCCATGAATACAAGGCTCAGGCGCTCAAGGCGTTGGGGTACAAGTCAGCAGCGAGCGGAAAGCCGGAGGGCAAAGTTGCCAACTGGATCGATCTGTTGACTCGTTATGCCCAAGGCGAACAAGTACGGATCGACAAGATTCCGGTTGCAGATCAAACCAAAAGCGAGTTCGAAATTGCGGTTCGCAAGGCCTGCCGCGGCATCGGTTACGGAGAAGTCCTCACCTACGGCGAACTCGCGGCAGTTGTTGGAAGTCCTGCTGCCGCGCGGGCTGTCGGAAACGTCATGCGCAAGAACCCGACGCCACTTCTCGTCCCTTGCCATCGAGTCGTTGGCAGCAATGGCTTGGGCGGATTTTCAGCTCCTCAAGGATTACGGATGAAGGAACATTTGCTGGTCATGGAGTTGGGAGACGCTCAATGCGAGTGCAGAGCATGTGCGGCCGCCGCGGCTACGGTCTAATTCACTAATGCTCGTCCGCCATATTTCCGAACTGGAAAATCCGCAACTTGACCCGTATCGCGAATTGAAGCGGACCAATTTGACCCGCTGGTCCAAGTGGTTTATCGCAGAAGGCAAGTTGGTCGTGGAACGATTGCTCCAGAGCAATTTCGAGATCTACTCGATTCTTTTAAGCGAAAAGCGGTTAGACGAATTCGGTCCGCGAATTCCTGACGGCTTAACGACGTTGGTCGTTTCTCACGAAATGTGCAGCCAACTCGTAGGCTTTGATTTTCACGCTGGAGTTATGGCCTGCGCCGTTCGGCCCGGAAAACGATCGTGCGCAGAATTTGTTCCAACGGCCGATTCGCCCCAGACACTCATCGTGTGTCCCAATACGACACTTCCTGATAACCTCGGAGCTCTGTTGCGGATCGGTGCAGCGTTTGGTGCCAGCGGATTCATTTGCGGCCCGGAAACTTGTGATCCGTTTTCACGACGTACAGTTCGCGTCTCCATGGGAAACGTGTTTCAAGTCCCGGTGTTTGAGCCGTTAAACCTTTCCGACGAGCTGAGACTGCTGCGCGACCGATTTGGTTTTGAAATCGTAGCGGCCAATCAAAGTAAACGGGCCGAGCGTTTGCCTCAATTTGTCCGCCAACGCAATCTGGCGTTGGTTTTGGGGAATGAAGCGACTGGAATTCAGCCGGACATTCTCAAACTTTGTGATCGAGAAGTCGAAATCCCAATCGCTTCCGGCGTGGACTCGCTCAACGTCTCCAGCGCTGCCGCAGTTTTGCTGTATGAACTCACGCGGCCGCCAAGAATCTGAAGCCGACGGAAACGGCGACGAGCCAAGACGTTAGAATGGTCCTTCAAAACCGAACCACTTGCAAATGGGAGAATTGAACTTGGCCATAGAAAAAGAATACGTGCTGGGGACCGGTGCCGATGAGTTGGAGCGTTTGGCATTTCAGCATCGGTTATGGTCTGACGCGGCGCACCAAGCATGGAAGACTGCCCGCATCAAGATCGGTCATCGCGTCCTGGACATCGGTTGTGGTCCGGGATTCGCTTCGTTTGATTTGGCGCAACTAGTGACTCGGAGCGGCGCTGTCGTCGGAGTCGATGAATCGTCGACGTTTATCGAACACCTGAATGATCAGGCAGTTGCCCGCCATCTGACGCAACTTTCGGGAATCGTGCTAGACGTTCACGAAATCGCTGAGGCCGTCCAGGGGCAGGAGCCATTTGATTTGGCTTACGCGCGATGGGTGCTGTGTTTCGTAAAAGAACCGGGCAAGGTAATACGCGGAGTCGCGCAAAGTCTGCGCCCTGGCGGCAGATTTGTTGTGCACGATTACTTTCATTATCAATCGTTGACGATCGCGCCCAAGCAAGAATTTCATGATCGGGCGGTTGAGGCGACCATGAAGAGTTGGTTTGCTCGGGGCGGCGATACGGACGTGGCTGGTCACATTCCGAAATGGATGAAAGAAGCGGGGTTAGAGGTTGTCCACATGACGGCGCATGCGCGGGTCGCCCGACCGTGTGACACGATGTTTCATTGGCCGGAAGTGTGGTGGAACACTTACGCACCAAAATTGGTCGCTATGGGTCATCTCGAACAGGCAGAATGCGATGCACTCTTGCAGCATCTAAGAGACATTCGGGATAGCGATGAGCACTTTATCCAATGCCCGACCGTTTACGAATTTATCGCCGAGAAACGGTAGACGGAGTTCTTTGAGATCGACGATATGCGGCTTGAAACTAAGTGGTTCAAGGCTCGGTAACGCGGCTAGGGTCATATCTATCGTTGGGGACCATCCTGAGCATCCTGTTGATCCTGTACCAATGAGATTTTGAAATGGAGCACGAAGAACTTTCCAAACGGATCATCGGTTGTGCGATGAGAGTCCACAAGTCACTCGGTCCTGGATTCCTCGAGTCCGTTTACCAAAACGCATTGGCTCATGAGCTCACGAAAGCTGGTATTCGGCATGAGTGTCAACATAGGATTCAAGTTTTCTATGATGGCGTAGTAGTTGGTGATTTCATCGCGGATATGTTCGTTGAAGAATTGATCATCGTGGAAAACAAGTCGGTCCAGGCACTGACAACGGCGCATGAAGTTCAACTAGTCAATTATCTAACGGCCACAGGGGTTGAAATCGGTTTGCTACTCAATTTCGGCGCGGACCGGCTGGAATTTAAACGCAAACACCGAACGTATAAGCCGAGGGGAGGCAACGCCGAGGAAAGAAAAGGGACAGGATGAACAGGATTTTCAGGATTTTTGAAAGCAGTTATGGCGCGGAGAGAAGACAGGAAGAACGAAGTGGAAGTAGAGACATTGAGAAAATTTGTTTAAATCCACATCATCCTGCAAATCCCGTAAATCCTGTCAATTTTGGTACGTATCAGCCGCGAAAGGATTGAGACAGGATGAACAGGATGCTCAGGATTAGTGAAAAATTCTTGTACATCCACAATATCCTGCGAATCCTGTTAGCCCTGTCAAATTGGCCTCGCTACTAGTCGCCTTCGCGAATCTGGCAGTAGCCGTCGTAGCGGCGGACATCGATCCAGCCGTCGGCGACGGCGTTTTTGACCGCGCAGTCTTCCTCGTGCGTGTGGGTGCAATTCGGATAACGACATTGATGCACGAAAGGGCGAAGGTCGCGAAAATAGCCTTCGATTTCTTCCGGGACAACATCCCACAATTGGAACTGACGGAGGCCGGGCGTGTCGATGATGTGCCCGCCGAAAGAAAGCGGTATGAGTTCTGCGGTTGTAGTGGTGTGACGACCCTTGCTGTTGTCGTCACTGACGCTGCCAACGCGCCGCGCCAATCCGACTTCAATCGAGTTCAGCAACGACGACTTGCCGACGCCGCTCTGCCCCGTCACCACGCTATTGCGGTCTTTCAAGACTTCGCGCAATCGATCAATTCCGACTCCAGTGACAGTGGACGCAAAGACCACCGGGTAACCAAGCTGGCCCCAAACCCCGGCCATCGGTTGCAGCGTATCGATGTCGACAAGGTCGACCTTGTTGATCACGATGATCGGTTGAATCTTTGCCTTTTCGATTGCGATCAGGAAACGATCAATCAAATTCGGTTTGATCGTCGGTTCGGCCGCACTTGAAATAATTAGTCCAACGTCGATGTTGGATGCGATAATCTGCTGGCGACCGCGGCTGGTCCTGTCGATGAAGTTGCGGCGTTCTTCGACGCGGACAACGACCGCTTGCTGCTCAGAAATCTTGCCGACTTGGACATGGTCGCCTGCCACGACAACGTTTTGAAGATCGGTCGCCAGCGATTTCAGCAATCCGCGCGTAGAGCATTCGAAGTCGCCTTGATCGGTCCGGACGATACTGGTGAGCCCGTGAACGCGCACGACTCGCCCGGGAATGGTCGTTGCGGCGTCCACGTCGAGCGTAACCTGGAATCCCGACTGTTCGTTGGTTGCGTGATCGCCGGTGATCGTTCGCTTGCGAGTCCAACGGCCTTTTCCGGAGACTCGTTCGCTCTTGTGGATGTCGTCGAGTTCGTTTCGCCCTGCGTCGAATTGTTTTGTCAGGTCGTTTTGGCGTTGCCGCGAATCGTAGTTCTTCCGAAAGTCAGCGCGTACTTTGTTTTGTTTTTTGTTTTTTTTCGACAAGTCGTTAGCCTCGACAGGTAGTTCGTTAGCGACCGCAAGTTGACCCACCGGTCCTGCACTTGGTCGCGATGTGAGCGTCTGACATTATGCGACGGAGTGCCGGAAAACTCAACAAAGCAGGTTTCGACGCCCTAGAGGGGTGTTTAGTGGAATGCAATCTCTCCGTCCGGTTCGTTTAAGGAATGCGAAAACTTGTATCCCCGAGTACCAGAGACATTCCCGCATGCTCAATTGTTCGCGTACGTTACCCAAAATGGATCAACTCGTCCAAAAAAATGCAAGTCGTCGTCGAAAACCAACCGTTACTTGTTTTGAAATCACCACTACAATACATCTACTTCGAATACTTCTGGCTGGCGATGACGCCGCCTTTTTTCGCAACCGATTTCCGGTTTGCGGCATGATCGGATGCAAACGGTGCAAAAGACTCTGGTACTTCAGTCTGATGCGTCTCGTCCAGACGCCCTGGAGCAGACACACGATCCAAACGTCGTGACCGTTACCGATCCTCTAGCCTTTTTGCAGTCGCTAATCAAAGAAACGTACGACCGCTTCGTTATCGATTTAAGTGCGGTTGGCAAATCATCTTCGCCGAACCTGCACCTGATGGTCAATTTGGCATGCAGCTATTCCATTCTCGACCGAGCGCCGGACGGAATTGCTGTATTAAACAAAAATAGCGAGATCGTTTGGGTCAACCAGCGGGTTAACGAGTGGTTCAGTAATGCCGAAGTCATCGGCAAAGGGTTTTACGAGGCGATCGGGAACCCGGAAATTCAGGGTCCTGAGGTTCATCCGATCATAACCGCCATCAACAAAAAAATTGTGACGCGGGCCGTGCTGGCCAAGGGGGATCACTATTACCGTTTGCAGGTAGCTCCAATCGTGGAGAACAGTGGCCAAGTGGAATTCTTGATTCTTTCGTTATCGGATGTCACCGAATCGACCTTGCAGCGCAAGAAAATGCAAGCCTTGCACGAGGCAGAATTGGCACTAGCCAACCTGACCACGCAAGAGATTTTCGATATGGACATTGACCAGCGTATCGAATTGCTCAAAGACAATATTTTGCACTACACGAAGGACTTGTTGAACTTCGACGTGATCGAGATCCGCATGCTTGACGAACGCACGGGTCTGTTGGTTCCGCTGCTGTCTGAAGGGATTGACTCCGAAGTCAGCAAGCGCGATTTGTACGCGCGGGCCGAAGGAAACGGAGTGACGGGCTTTGTGGTCGCCACGGGCCACAGTTATTTGTGTGAAGACACCCGCAACGACCCGCTTTATCTCGACGGGTTGGTCGGCGCGAAGAGTTCGTTGACGGTTCCATTGAAATACAACGACCAGATCATTGGCTCCTTCAATGTGGAGAGTCCAGAGGTCAATGCCTTCAAAGACAGCGATTTGGAGTTTTTGGAGAGCTTTGCCCGGGGTGTCGCCTCGGCCTTGAACACTCTCGAATTATTGGTTGCCCAGCGGACGAACACCGCTCATCAAAGTGTCGAGCAGATTCACAATGCCGTTGCGATTCCGATCGATCAAATTCTCATCGATACGGCGCTCGTGATCGAGAATTACATCGGCCATGACCTGGAAGTAGCCAAGCGTTTGCAACGGGTTTTGAAAAATGCGCGGGACATTAAGTCTTCGATTCAAAAGGTGGGCGAATCGCTGGCCCCTGCAGACAACTTGCCGGGTGGAATCAAGAGCAATCAACGGCAATCCTTGCGCGGGCGACGGATTCTGGTTATCGACAACGACGATCAAGTGCGAACCAGCGCTCATCAACTGCTGGAACGACAAGGCGGCGTCGTGGAGACTGCTCATTTGGGGCATGAAGCTATTTCGATGATCAAGAATCTGGACCAGGAACATCAATACGACGCGATCATCGCCGATATTCGTTTGCCGGACATTGGTGGCTACGAGTTGCTAATGAAACTGAAGGAGCTGTTATCGAATCCGCCATTGATTTTGATGACCGGCTTTGGCTATGATCCCGGGCACTCGATCGTGAAGGCCCGTCAGGCAGGCCTGCGAGCGGGAGCGATTTTGTACAAACCATTTCGATTGGACCAGTTACTGGAAACGGTAGAGCAAACCGTGAATGCCAACGAAGCCAACAAAGCGGGCACTTCAAACTAAACCTCCATCCGATCGATAAAACGGTCGAAGCGCAAATTGACGATTGCGAAGCGGAACCTTGGGAAACATGGATTGGATTTTTTGGCTGCCAACTCTGACGGGACACATTGGAATCTGGTGTGCCATCTTTAATCGCACCCACGCCACCGCTTGGCCGCGAACGTGGCGGAAATCGATTGAGCTGGCGATCGTGGCAGTTGCCGGCGTTCCAATTTTGTTGGTTCCGATTTTGTTGTGGAGAGCTGGTGACGTTTCGTACGTCAACTTCTTGCAACGCCAGCTTCTGGTGGCCCCTTATTTGGTGTTGAGCGTTGTCGCGGCAGTCTTTTTCCTGGTTACCTGGGTGTGGCGCGTCAGCCATTACGAACCACCGCGGGCGTGGCTGAAACTGGATGACGAGTATCTGGAAGCCGAAAAAGTTTTGAGAATGAAATTGACGCATGGAGCCTTGGCCAAAGTGCTTTCTTGGATACCGGGAAACCAAGCGACCCATTTGTCACTGGAAAAGTACCGGATTCGTTTGCCTAAGCTGCCCCCAGGGGTCACGATCAAGATCTGCCAATTGTCCGATTTTCATTTCACCGGCCAGTTGGACATCGCCTACTTCCGACTGATCATTGAACGAGTCAACGATTGGCGGCCGGATCTCGTTGTGATTACTGGGGATCTGGTGGACGAGCTTCATTGCCTGGATTGGTTAGGTCCCGTATTCGAGCCGTTGCAAGCGCGTTGCGGCAAGTTTTACCTGTTGGGAAATCATGATCGGCGAATTCCGTCCGAAGATGATTTGCGATCCCGATTGGAGTCGGCAGGCCTGATTCGAGCAGGTGGCAGGTGGCACGCCGTGACTGTCAACGGCGTCACGTTGCATTTGGCGGGCAACGAGTTGCCTTGGTTCAAGGGAGCTGAATCGTTGCCGAATGTCGAAACAAATCCCGACGACCTGCGAATCATGCTGACTCATTCGCCGGACCAAATTGATTGGGCGGAGCAATACGGTTTCGATATTATTTTCGCAGGGCACACCCATGGTGGACAGATTCGGTTGCCGATCGTTGGCCCGATCGTTTCGCCCAGCAAATACGGAGTCAAATATGCTGGCGGAGCCTTTCAAATCGGCAAGGCCGTGATGCATGTCAGCCGCGGGCTCTGTGGCGACGAGCCGATCCGCTGGAATTGCCCGCCAGAAGTTGGGTTCTTTACGATCGAAGGGCCTGCTGCCGAAAACGAATAAGTTGAGAACTGATTGCAATGCGGGCCGATGGCACTCTAGGTTTCAATCGGGCGACGGCAAGTCTAAAAAGAAAAAGTACTCGCTGTAGGGCAGCACTCCATCGTGCATATCCCGAACTTCGCCCGTTTTGTGAAAGCCGAATTTCTCAAAAAAACGGTGGGCCCTTTTAAAGCGTGTGTCGGACCAGAATTCAATTCGAGGAAAGTCCTTTTCACGTGCCCAGTCGATCGTAACCTGCATCAATCGATGTCCCCACTCGGTGCCGCGCCACTCGCGAGCGAGATACAATCGCCGAAAAGTGCAGACCTTCGGGCTGGTTGCAACCGGATGAGACGCATGCGATCCAACAATTCTCCCGGCCTGTTCCAGAACCCAGAACGAGCCACCTCGTGCAAAATAGTAGCCGTCGATATCCAGAAGATCTTTGTCGGCGTCTTCCAGGCAAATGATTTCGCCGTACTCAGTGTAGACGCCGTCAATCAGGGCAATGATCTGGGGCTGGTCAGCTTTCGTTGCGAGGCGTATGAATGGAGTCGTGGTTCCCGGATGCATCGCGTTCAGATCCTGAGTAATTGGCTTGCGGCTCAGTCTAGCAGAATCGCGCTCTCGAGAATGTGGCTTTCATTGTTGGGAATTCCAAGAAAAAACCGACGAGAGGATGTCTCGTCGGTCGTTCGTAATTCAAGTTCAAGGACAACCGCTTACGGTTGCTGAAGCCTAGACGCTAAAGGAATTTCCGCAACCGCAGCTGCGTTTCACCGCCGGGTTGTGGAACTGGAATCCGCGTTTGTCGAGGTCTTCGTAGTAATCGACCGAGGTGCCATCGAGGTAAAGTGCGCTTTTGCGGTCGACGACGACGGGCACGCCGAACTGTTCGACTTTCATGTCTTTTTCTTCGTTGTAGTCGGTTGCAATATTGAGGCTATAGCTCAAGCCGCTGCAGCCGCCGCCAACGACCGCGATTCGCAAAACCGCTTCTTCGCCGTAGGAACCGTCGACGATGAATTTCTTGACTTCTTTGGCTGCTTTTTCTGTCAGCGTAACGGACATTCTCACAAACTCCTTGGTAGAGGAAAAATCACTTCGGACAGGTCGAGAATCTAAGTCTCGCACCTTCTTCTATTTTCGGCCATTCCCCCAAAATGTCCAGAGCTAAAATCTGGTGCGAATTAACACATGTAGCTGGAAAATTAAGGAAAAGTCGGCATTCGCCGCACAGCCACCGCAGATTGTTATCTGCTTAGAGCCTGTTTTGAAAGTCTTCGATTCGTTTAATTGAAGCGGTACGGCGCAAGCAGGCTGTTGATTTAGTCCTAACCCGAAGCGTGAGCGAGGGATTCCGTGCCCCTCGCTGACGCTTCGGGTTGTGATAAAGCCATTGCCGTCAGAATCTCCACTAAATCAACAGCCCCCAAGCCGTCCGGTGGATTGAACGAAGTTTTTGAGGAACCGGGCGGCTTGCGCCGCTCCGCTACAATTGTTGAAACAAGATTTTGAGCATTCGACCAAAACGGTTACTTGATTTCTGACAGCGTCTTCAAGAGATACTTCCAGAATTTTTGAACCGAACTGATTTGAACTTTTTCGTCTGGTGAATGAGCCCCAAGGATGTTAGGTCCAAAACTGATCATTTCCATGCCCGGATAATGAGCACCGATGATTCCACATTCCAATCCGGCGTGACATGCGGCCACGTTCGGGTCGCTTTGGAATTGTTCTTGATAAACACGTTTCATTAAGGAAACGATTTTCGATTTCGGTTCGGGTTGCCAACCGGGATAGTCGCCGGCGAAGGTCACCTCGGCCTTGGCCAGCAGCAACGCCGCCTTGATCATTCGGGCCAGATCATGGCGTTCGGAATCGACGGAGCTACGGGTGAGACAAGCCCACTCCATTTGGCCGTCTTTCAAAGTAATTTTCGCCAAGTTGTTACTGGTTTGCACTAAGCCCGCAACGCTTGGGCTCATCCGAAAGATTCCGTTAGGCACCGCGTAAGTGGCATGGAGGGCGGCGGATTGGTCGAGCGATGCGAGAACCTTGGCTGGCGCGTCACAGTTTTCCCAAGCGATGACGAGCCCCGGATCGGTAACGCTGTATTCGTTCTTGAGCACCGCGGCTTCTTGTTCGACGAAGGCCTTCGCTGCAGCGGCCTTGGTTTCATCTACGGCAATCACGGCAAAAGCCTCGCGTGGAATCGCGTTCCGTAATGACCCTCCCTCGAAGCTGGCTAGTCGAATCGAGAACTTTTCAGCCAACTGCCAGAGGAGTCGATTCATCAGTTTGTTCGAATTCCCGCGACCCAAGTGGATTTCCATGCCCGAGTGTCCGCCGGTCAAGCCGCGTACAGCG
>JBEBGH010000001.1:0-48273 GCA_040081565.1 Pirellulaceae bacterium | reverse complement strand
CCTGTGTTGGAATACTGCAAGACTTTCCCTTGATGCGTGGCGGCGACCAAAAGATCGCCAAATCCAGTCTTTGCCGAAAGTACGAACACGAACAAAAAAAAGAACAAACTGTACAGCTTTGATTTCATGCCAGTAACCTCGGTGTTCAAGATGGCTAGGGAAACGTTCAACTCAACGACACATTTTGCGATCCGCTACTTACACTTCTGCGAAAACGCCGTCGCCATCCACCGCTTTTTTCTGACTTCTGCAAGAATTTCTTTTTTTGGCCTGACACGGGCAAGAACGCCTGACCAAAGGTCGAATGGTGTCGCATATTCATTTCAAGCAAGATGAAAGCCGCCGCGATCCACCCCGACGACGCCGAAACCCTCGGCAATCTAGCCTGCGCCTACCTCCTCGCAGCCCGAATCCCAGAAGCAACAAAAACCATCAACGCCGCAATCGCCCTAAACGCCACCGACCCCATCAACAACCTCCTAAAACGCATCATCACCGAAGTCGCCACCGGCACCCGCCCCCAACCAACCCAAATCACGGAGCTAACCAGCCCGGCAAAACCTCCAACGCCACCAACCGCAAAACCAAAATCTTTTTTGAGTCGCTTGGCTTTTTGGAAGAAGTTCGTTTTTCCAAATTCAGCATGCAGCGATTAATGGCCGCGGCCGCCTTAAATCAGGGAAGGATAATTGTCTTTTAGCCAAATCGTGATCTTGGACCTTAATTCGACCACAATCGCAAGCAGTTCCTTTACGTCCGATTCACTGACAACTCCGCTTCGATCGTATTGCGCCTGACCGCGCAAGCGTGAAGCAGTATCAATTTGGTCAGCGATTTTGGAATACTCATTTCCAAGGGTCAAAGGTAAAGACTCGATTGTCCTTTTGTGATTTCCCTGCCCTTTTTTCACTTGATAACTACAAGCGCGCAAGGCGACACTACAAAGCGCTAAGGCAGCTTCATACAGATGAACGTAACGTCCATCGACACTGACGCCTACGACTTGCCCGTCTGCAAGGTCACGGTCTGCAACTTCCAAAAGCTGAACTATCTCAGATTTGTTGGGGTTGGCTTTGGTCAGCCATGAATTTCTAAACCATTCTTCCAAGCTCATTTTCTAATTGCTCCTCCGTGCATATTTTCCCAGGTAGTTTTACAAACGATTTCGGTTTCCCCATGACGTCCTTCACGAAGGTATTGTTTTCTCGATTCCTCTTCGTGAATTCCGCCAACGAATAGACGGCAGGATTCAGTCGACGCCCGACAATCTTTTCAACAGGCTTAATGAAACTTGCCAAATCTCTCATGTGAAGGTCACCGATCAACATCAAGTCGACGTCACTATCTGCTTCTTGGTCGGCACGCGCAACCGATCCGAATAAGAACGCACTTGTGATTTTCGTCTCCAAGGGCAGCAAGTGTTTTGCCAAGATATTTTCTAGGGTCATTCCAGCAATTCGATCTCGAGTAACCACAATTTCCCGAATGGCATTCAAGGCGCAAGGACACGGTTCTCCCATTTTGGAATCAGGATGCCCACATTCCGAAAGTCTAAGCGCGACGACGTCGGTAGCGAACGAATCCCAGTCGACCTTGCCCGCCGCGTAAAGTGACGCCAGAATTTCGCAGGCAGGCTTTGCACGCGGCGAATCGTCTTGCGCCCACTTCTTGAAATCTTCGATGTAACGATCACTAACTGGTTTTAGTGCCACCACTGCGGTTTCGCTCGGTCCATTCGACTTCGATGCCAGCTCAACAAGCAACTTTTCGATATCTGGATGATCCAGCACTGCTTCTCGCATTCCATAAACCACGCCCGAACGAATCCAAGAGGGAATACGTCTATCACGGCATGTTCGCATGAGCATCTCGCGTATCGTCCTTGACTTAAAGGCATCCCGCCCAAGCATCATCGCCGCATCATGACGAAAAGTCTCGTCATCGTCGTTGTCAAGAATCCGATCCAACAGGAACTGCCAATTTGATTCTGATTCAGCGATTGATTTGAAAACGCGAGTGGCTGCCCGTCGAGTGCCCGTCGGAGCCGATTTTCGAGAAATCTCTCGCTGTGACACGCTTCTTGCTTCTTCTCTTAATGTTTTGTCTTTGGAAACAGCGAGATAAATTCCTTCAAAAATTGTAATGGCGTCGCCTTCATCTATTCTCCGGTTGTCGAGTGACTTACTTGCAATGCTAAACCACTCTTTGGGTGAACTTTGCAGTAAACGCATGTTGATCAGCTTGATGTCTTCAGAAAGACTGCGGCAGGTCATCTTTGCCGTTGTGATCGCTTTCGAGTCGTCATAAGGAGGGCATTCGATTTCGGATTCGCGCACGCAGCCTTCAAACACAAGCCACTGATATTGTTCGGGTTGCAGCGCCGATTGGGCATTTTCAAGCATTGTGTTTTTTGCTGCTCTAGCTGCCTGCTCGTAACGTGTCCCTGCAAGGCCATCGAGAGTTGCAAAAATTTCAGCGGTAATTCCCAACCATTCCGAACCACCCCGTTCAAGCAGGCTCCTGAAAATAGAATCTGTGAACTTACGATTGGAAATCGTCGTTCCGTCGCTTAGACAGCGAAGAGCCAAAACGGTGCCGCGTCCCAGAAAACGACCGAGTGGATCGGGATCGTCAACAATTGTTTTGAGTAATTCTTCGGCACGCGCCGGGCTGACTTGAGCACTGACCAGCTGCACAACCTCCTGCCACGATGAGTCGTAAAGCATGTCTTTTAGCAAATGCGATAGACTCATTGGTCGATCATTGGATTCTGCCTCCTCGATAATTCCAAGCGAAGCAAAATACTCTTGAAAGGTCCGATGTTCGAAAGCGAATACGTCAGGTAGTGGCTGTGCAAGAAGACCCGCGCGGGTTGATATGAATCTAAGGATGGGGTCGATTTGCGCTTTCGCTTCGGTTGCTGAAAAACCAATTTTTGTACAAAGGGTCTCTTGAAACCGATCAACAATCCACCAGCGCGGTGCAGTCACCTTACGAGCACGCTGCATCGCTAACGCCAAGTCTGCCACAAGCCACGCCAACTCTCTAGTATCCAAGTCAACTACACGAGTTTCGCGATAGCCCGTTTCCTTGCGTTTGCTGGCTTCCCATGATTCGAGAAAGACCTCGGAAAGTTTTGCGTAAAGATCAACTCGCCGCCTTGGCAACGCGTAACCGCGAGATTTGCACAAGACTATGAGAATCGTCAACACCAGAGGATTCGCCGCCAATTGCCGTACTCGCTCATTTGCAAAAATCGCCTCGAGCAACTCTTGTTCGATATTCTCAGATGTTTCTCCGTCTCCCGACAAAATTGAACTCCATTTCTTCACCACGGCTTCAATCTCACTGCGTTTGTACTCTTGCAATTCAAGAAATTCAAAACCGAGCGGCGACCATGGCTGGGGGTCAAATCCGGCTGGTCGAGAGGTGACAACGTATCGTTGATTAGGAAAGCGACGAACAAAGTCGACTGTCGCGCTAACCACTTTACTCCTGATGCGTTCTGATTCAGGAACTTCATCGAGCCCATCTAACAAAAACAAAATCGCTCGCGATTCTTTCTCCAGCAATTGCCTTAGAGGCACGTCCAAGTCAGAGCAGCCAACTTCTTCGGCTCGCGATACAATCCAATCGATGAAATCAATTTCAGGGTGTGTTTCCAATGCCAACGCGAACTCGGCTAGACGCACGACAACCGGGATTTCAACGTCGGCGACCTTTCCATCAGCAACTCGCTGAGCCATGAATTGCACTAATGTTGTCTTGCCAGATCCTGGAGCTCCTAAAACAATCGCATTGGGATAGGTCATAACCATTGCGTCCGCTGCCGTCGGTTCCTCTCTCTTTTCGAACTTTCGCCGCAAAGTTAATCCAGTGTGACAACTCGGATCGCCTGACTTCTTCGACTCGCTGGCCGTTGGGCTCAGTTGTTTTCTAACGGCTTTTGGTGAAACATAAAACGAATCGAGCTTTCGCTTCTGCGGTTCGACGAATCCCATGCCGGCGAATGACCTGACGCTGTACTTTTCCACCACCTTTTGTTTGTAGGATTTGAGAGCATCAGAAACTTCAAGTTCGTCGCAGTTAATCCCAAGAGCATCGAGCAGCTTTTGCCTTGTTTCCTCTCGAATACTCTCCGATGTTGCATTAAATATTCGGTTTATTTGCACACGTGATACACCGGCTATCTTTGCCAATTCCGACTGGCTAATGCCCTTTTTTTCAGCAATTTTCCTAATGGTTTGCCCAAACGGGAAGTTTGACATCTCTACTGCTCTTTACAAGACCGATAGCTGCGCGTGGAGTACGAATCACATAATGATACACGCGATACAGGCATGTTTCAAGTCTGTTCGGCAAAAAGTCTGTTGGCAGGGCTTTACATGATCGTGCGGATGTCGGAGTAAGTAATTGCAGACTCGATTGCGTCGATGCCGGATTGGGTGGCGGGGATGCGGCGGGTGTTTAGTTCGCCTTTGGGGAATTCGCTGCCGTGGGATTGGGCGTTGAAGTCGGCGATGAGTTCACGAAGGGCGGGGATGGAGTCTTTGGCGGCGGAGCCGAAGCGGGTGATTTCTTTCATGATCTCGCCGGTGCGGTTTTCGCTGCCGTGGCCACCTTGGGTTTTGGCGAACAGCACACCCAGCTCGATCGCTTCGCGGTAGTTGTATTTCGCCAGGGCCATGAAGCCCCCCACGCGAATTTCGTTGCCGAACATCATGTCCGCGGGGCTTGGCGTTTTGACCGCCGCGAAGATCGCCGGAGCAAGGGCCTCGACATCTTTGACCGTCAGCTTCTGCTCGAAGAACCGACGCAGTTTCGCGCCGTCATGCCATCGGCGTGTGCGGCGATCACTTCGAATCACGCTGTCGGGATTTCGCGGCGGTGGAAGATGAGGAGGCCGAGGAACCAGCAAGTGAAGGAGAGGAGAAGCAGGATGCTCATGGAGTTCAAAGGCCAAGTGTTGGCTCGGAAGACGTCGACAGGGCGGAAATAGTTGAGCAGGCCAAAAAAGCGGAGGGGCTTGAGGGATTCAATGAAGGGTTCGATGAAATTTAGGACCGAAGATATCAGCACGACTCCGACGACAATCGCGATGGCCGGGCCACGGCGATCCAGACAACAGGCAACCAAACTTGAAATGCCCCCGACCGCCAACAGCAGACAGAGAAAATTCGCCGCGGGTTTGAAATAGCGTACGACCTCAACCTCTTCCGGAGTTTTGAAAATCAGCGAGCCAACCCACACGCCAATGACCGGGCAAAAGGCTAACAGGATCGCGGCCAGAATCCAGACCAGCGACGTCGAAATATAAACCTCGCTACGAGACACCGGCAACGTCAACAACAAATCCGCAGTCCCCTTCTCAATTTCGCCAACAGTGACTCGCGTCGAGATCGCAATCATTACCGCCCAGGAAAGGGCCAAGACGACTGCATGCGTGAAGCTGACGGAAAACAGGATGTTGATGGAGACTTCGCCTTCGACCTTGATGCCGAATCCGGCTTCAAATACCTTTCGCAAAAACGAAAACCGAGAAGCGAAACTGAGGACTTCGTCCCCCAAGTTGAGCATCGCCCAGACAAATAGAATGACAAAGCCAATGATGCCGAACGCGGCCGCCGCCGTCAGGCTAGCGGAGTCATTGAGAGTTTTGCGAAAGATTGCTCGATTGATCATTGGCCCGATTCTTCGTCGCGGTAATAGGTCAGGAACAAGTCGCTGAGATCGGGGGCTTCGATCGTAGCGTCCTCGATCTTTTGGGTTGCCAGCCACCCGACCAGGTCTGCTGTCTTGCCTGTCCAGGTGCCGACCAACGTATTGTCGTTCGCGCGGACGTGCAAGGATGCCGGAAGAGACGCCGGAATTTCTGCAGTGGACGCAAAGACAACTTTCACTCGTCGCAACGCCTTGCTCTTCAAGTGACTGATTTGTTGCTGCTCGACAATTTTTCCGCGGCGAACGATGATAATCTCGTCGCACAACTCCTCGACTTCGCTGAGTGAATGGCTGGAGAACAGCACGGATCGCCCATCGCGGACGACATTCCGCAGTTCATCAAATACGACAGCTCGCACCAGCGGATCGAGAGCACTGGTGGGTTCATCCAGAATCAACAGTTGCGGCTTGTGCATCAGGGCTTGGATCAGCCCGAGCTTCTGCCGCATTCCGGTGGAGTATTTCCTGACCTTCTTGTCCAAATCCAGTTCCAGCACCTCGGCCAGCCGATCGATTTCGTCCGTGCAATCTCGACGCCGGACGCGAGCCAGATAATGCAAGGTTCGTCGACCGCTCAGGTTTGTATAAAACTGAATTTCACCCGGCAGGTAGCCGATTTCCGCGCGAACGGTCTTGCCGTCTGTCTGACAAGACTTGCCGAAGATGGTCGTTGAACCTGAGTTGGGTTTGAGCAGCCCCAATAAGATCCGAATGGTTGTCGTTTTGCCGGAACCGTTGGGGCCCAGAAAGCCGGTGAGCTGGCCAGGCTTAATCTGGAAATCAACATCCCGCAAAACGTGATGCTGGCCGTACCACTTTTGTAAGTTGCGACAGTGGATTATGGGTGTAGCCAACGTCGCGCCTTGGAAAAGTAGAGTCGAAAGAACCTGTAAAAACGTCGCACGCATCTCCGAGGCGTGCCACACTCTGCCTCAACCATCCTCGCACGCATCGCTAACGTCGCACGCATCTCCGAGGCGTGCCATACTCTGCCTCAACTATCCTCGCACGCATCTCTGACGTCGCACGCATCTCCGAGGCGTGCCTGAACTCGAGGATTGGCTCGATTGTAAAACCTCGTGATCCTTTGCACCACACGACGCCCCTTGTTTCGACAGGCAAGCAAAAAAATTTTGGGGATCAAATTGCATTCTTTTTCCAGAAATTCCGGAAAACTTTGGCGAAATATGCATCCGGTGAATCGAGAATGGCAGCGGTTTCGCAGTTTGAAACAACGGCTGGCTTGAGGTTTTGTCACCTCGTTTGACTCTAGACTTTTTCATCAAGAGACAATTTTATGAGCGTAAGATGGCCGATCAATTCTTGCATTCGGCTGACCGCCGGATTATATCTGGCCGTTTGTTTGGCCTTGGTGCCAAAGTTAGGGCCAGCGCAAACGCCATCTCAAGGCACTTTGCTGCTCGACAACCCGCCGGTATGGCAATCGCCGAACGGGTCGGGCCTCATTGCCAGTCCTATCGCCATTTTGGTCAACGGCTCGGGACAGGCCATCGGCAATTTCTCGCATTATCAGACCGGTACTTTTCTTGGCAGCCGCGGGATCCGCTGGGAATATGGCTCGGGAAATGCCTATGAACTGCTGGATGTGAACACCAATCCGTACAACGGAACCTACAGTTCTTTTGCCTGGTCCCTGAACAACAACGGTCAGGTGGCCGGCAGCTACACGCTGATCGATACGTCTTCGAACAATATTGGACAACAGGCAGCCCGCTGGGACGCGGGGTCAACCGCGCCGGTCAATCTTGGACATCTCTCCAATGCCGTTGCGTACTCGGAAGCACTCGCAATCAGCGACAGCGGAATCGCTGGGGGTTACAGCTACGTTGGCACATCAGCAAGCACGGACTTCGGTACGCGCGCGGTGCGTTGGGATGCCAACTCCACGACGGCCGTAGAACTCGGCAACCTTGGAACCAGCGCCACCGGTTATACGCATTCGAGGGCCGTGGCGATCAACAACGCTGGCACACTGGTCGGTTACGCGAACACTTGGGACAGTAGCGGTCTCAGCAATGAACACCGGGCGGTTCGGTGGGACGCCGGATCAACCACGGCCATCCAGTTGGCGATGCCCACTTCAACCGCGACCAACATTTTCTCGGAAGCCTACGGGATTACAGATAGCGGAACGGTATTCGGCAGCTTTACCGAATATTTCAGCGACGGGCGGCAAAACTTTCAGGGCATCCATTGGGACGCCGCCGGCAATTACACGTTGCTGGAAAGTCCTCATCCGCCAGCGACTGTGGACTACGTTTACCTCCAATCCATTTCAGACATGAATGAGTCTGGAACTGGCGTCGGCTCATCCAGCGAATTCGACACGAACGGACTGAATGTCCGTGACCATGCGTTGAAGTGGGCGCCTGGCACGGCGACACCAACTGTACTGAACCCGCTGAGCATCAGCGATTCTGGGTATCACTACAGCCAGGCGCTGACGATCAATGAAGCCGGCACTGTTGGTGGGGCCTCGGCAAAATTCGAACCAGGCTCAGCCTTTGGTTACTGGCATGCAGTTGTTTGGCTCCCCGGTGGAACGATTATGGATCTGAACGACTTGCCGATCCAAAGTATTTTGGGAGGAAGCGGGACATGGACGCTGGAACGTGTGCAATCGATAGCGGCTGACGGGTGGGCAACGGGATATGGTCATTATGATGAGGACGGGGCAGGAACCAATTTTTACCCGGGGAGCACCCAGTGGGTTGGCCAGTTGGGTTTTGGGGGCGTTGTCGTCTCGGGCCCTGGCCCTACCATGCGCTGGAGCGATGGCCGAAACTGGTCGACCGGAACGCCTGCGCTCGAAATCGGTCGGGCCATCTTTGCCCACACCGGATTGCGGCAGATGATTCTCGATCGCATCGTCCGAACCCAGAGCGTGGATGTCGAGTCCGGCGAAATGTCACTCGACGTCGGCGGACAGTACCTGACGGTCGACGAGCGGATCCGGATCCATGCGGGAGCAAGGCTGAATTTGCGAACGATTTTTGATCCCGCAAACGACCTGGTCGGATTTGTCCACGGAAACATTTTGAACGAGGGAATATTTTCACCTGGCAACTCGCCGGGTTTACTGAACCTCAACGGCGATTTCGAAAACGACGGCACGTTGCTCTTTGAGATCGAGGGAAGTGGCGACGGACAGTACGACCAGTTGTGGGTAAGAGGAGAATTTGATGCAGGTGGCACGCTGCGTCTTTTCCTCAACGGTTACTCGCCGATTTTGGGAGACGAGTTCGACTTGTTCGACTGGGGCACTTTGAACTGGCAAGGAATGCTGTTCGATTTCAGCTCCGCACCTCTTTCCTCGGGGCTGACCTGGGACACTTCTTCGTTCCAGAGTTCAGGGATTCTACGAATCAGCTCCGTTCCCGAGCCGGCTGGATTCGGGCTGGTAATAGTCTTGGTGGCAGGCATGACCAGCCGAAGGCGGCCGCGAAGTCGCTCGGCGAATTAGATGCTCCGTTAAGCGACGGTTCCCGACCAATTCGGCAGCGATTGGTTTTAGCCGCGTCGCGTCTAGCGACGCTCATGGGACTGATTTTTGTCAACGAATCGATTGATGACTTCTAGCCGAGATTGAAAAAGGGCTTTTTGTTTTTCGTCATTCTCGATCTGTTCTTTGACGTTGGCCATTCGACTAGCGCGGGGATACCCGCAGTACCGTGATCCCGCGGCTGGGGGTGGTCATCCAGATTTCGTAGTAATTAGGGGTGACGCGAATTTCTCCTCGTTGCGGCCACCAAGCGAGCCCGCCCCATTGCGGTACTCCGCCAGGTGGAGCGTGAAAGATGCCGCTCTGCCGACGCGAGGAGCCTTTCGTACCCAGCCAACCGAGGCCTTCGTCACACCCGTACCAAAGGATGCCATCTGGTGATACGCCAAACGGTCGCGGATTCGTGCCGCGAACCGTGCCGGTACCGAAAAACTTGAAGGTCTTTGTCACCATGTTGACCAGATACAGCCCCGAACCGCTGCCAACCCACGCCTGGCCGTTGCCGATGGGGGCCGAACCATTCGGCAATTCCGGAAGAAGAGTTTTTTCGAAGATTGTCCCGTCGGTCCTAACCGAGCCGTCCCATCCCGTAATCCACACCCAACCCGGCCGATCCGGATCGGCAGCCGGGGCGCCGTCGGACGAAAACAGATCCAACTCCTGCCACGCTCCGCCCGAATAGATAAATGTGAAGCCGTTGGCAAACGCCCAGAGGCGTCCCTGAGAGTCCTCGAGCAGTCTCGTCGGATACCAGTTGCTCAACCCCAAGTCGATGTACTCGGTTCCGGTCCATTCCTGCACTCCACCTCCGGGCATTCCTAATGCCACATGGCCGTTGGATGGCCGAAAAACAATGGCTTGAGTGGAGTCCGAAGGGAAAGGGAACGGACCGGTTCCGGGCAGGCTGTATGTGAACTGGTTGAAGCCGCGCCACTTCGTGCCATCAAAATGTTGGAATCCGCCAATGCCTGGAGAAATATTAGCAGTCGTCCAAACTTCCCCTGTGGGCGTGAGCGAGAGGTCAAGCACGAAATTGTCACCCTGCGAACAGTTGGTGATTCGGTATCGTTGCCAATGCCCTGTCAATGGGTCACGCTTCGCTGCGCCGCCGGCACCCGCTGTCCACACCGTTCCAGTGGCAACGTCGATGTCAACGGCTTCGACGGCCGAAGCGCCGCCACCGCCGATACCCAAGTCGGACCAAGAGTCGCCATCCCACGCAAAGATTGTTCCCCCGCTCGATGCGCAAATCGCTAGGCCATTGCCATAGGCCTTGAATGCTGCGCACTCGTTGAGTTCGCCCAAAGGCCAGGGAGTCGGCACCTCGACCCACACGGCGTCCGGCCGCAGGTACCCCAAAGTTAGAGGATCGTTAAAAACATCATCGCCAATGTCATAGGCCCACACGTTTCCCGCGTCGTCAACCGCATCCTTCTCTTGAAGAATGAAGATACGGCCTCTGCCGCCATCGGCGGGCATGTCCGTCCACACCCCAGTGGCGCTATCGTACCGGGAGATGACACCGCCCAAAAAGGAGAAGTGATACTCGGCCCAGACGTAGTATCCACCGGACGGTTTCGGCTGAATGGCCAAATGATCCGCAAGCACGTCCCAATGGGTCCATTGACGGGTCGAGGGGTTGAACCGGTCGACGCCGACCGAAAACCCTCTTGCCACCCACATTGTTCCGTCGGGTGCCACTTCGGCGTCAGCGGCACCACCAAAAGTTCCGCCCGGCCCGTCGAGGTCGTATCGTTTCAATGATGACGAACCAACTTTCGGGTCATACGAGAACACTGCCGTCCAGGTGGGGAACCAGAGCACTCCGCGGCGGTCGGCAACGATGTCCTGAACGCGCACCGTGCCAGTGTTGTTCGGATGACCTAAAATTCGAAAGTCCACGTTGGACAAGTTCACAAAACGATCCTCGGCCTGGATGAGCTTTGCCATCCCGCCTTCCTCGAAGATTGGGTCGTAACCGCCGATCCACGGATCCCCGTCCGGCCCGACCCAAATCGCCTCGTTCCAATCCCCTTGGATCCCCGTATTGCCGAGGCGATAGTAGCGAAACTCAGTGGACGTACTTGGCGGTGGACTATCTGGAACCCTTTGGCCAAAGGCACTGTTCACACTAGCCAGAACCACGCCGAAAATAACCGCAATCATTGTCCGCATAGATCACCCCCTCTTTTCTGAGCAGCCAAAAAACGCCAAACGAGTCGACCATTGAAATGCAAACGCCCGGAAACTCAATGAATCCGTTGCACAATGCAATAAAATCAAACCAATTACAATTCCGAAAACAAGTTATACCTTAACCAGGAAGCCCATTATCTGGTCGCCATCCGCCACTTTGGCTTTACAGAATCCGAAATAAAATGATTTCTTGACGATTTCCTGCCAAATTTCTCGGCTCGTAAAACCTGTGCCGACGAGCATGCTCAATTATCGCTTCCGATCCAAGGATCCAAGTCTTCCTTGTGGATATTGAGTTCGCCTGGGGAGGACTTGTCGCGCAAGCTCGGCGTGAAAACTGAAAAACGTTGAATCAAATTTGCGTGCAGAAACGAACATTGATCCTCGAAAACCGTTCATACCATGGTCGAGGGTACGAAGCGACGATACTCGTCCCCGTCGCCAGTATTGATTCTAGCCCCTTCGCGTCTAGCGAGGTTCTTGGGTCTGGTTATTATCGATGAATCGATTGATGACTTCTAGACGAGATTGAAAAAGGACTTTTTGTTGTTCGTCATTCTCGATCTGTTCTTTGACGTTGGCGGCCTTGATCGAAGCGATGGCCGTTTCGGCAGCTTCTGCGTTGGACTTGAGCTTGCTGGTGGCGATGGTTTCCAGTCGTGGCAGAAATTCCCGCGCTTGGTTGCCGAGGCTTCCGAGCACTGTGATTGAATTCAGCGCGACCCAATCGTTTTTGTCGTCAAGCAAACTGGCAATGGACTTCAACGCCTCGCGATCATGAGGATTCAGATTGGCCAAATAGCCTGCTCCCCAGCCGCGAATTGTCTCATCACTGCTGGTCAGCCCATCCGTGTATCGCTGTTTCATTTCGTTTGGCGAAACCAGTCGGCAGCTCGCCGGTATCTTCAATGCTTCCAAGTCAATCTGATCGTCAATTCGAATCGTGAGCCGGGGATGGCTTGGCCAAAACAGGTTTCCTTTATCTAGTCCTGATTGGTGTTTGGCAATTCCGCCAACAAGGTGCATTTCACAATTGAAACTGAACTTCTGATCCCGATCAAAATTGGAAACCGAACCGGGCCCAGGCAAAATAATGATCTCTCGGACATCTTGTTCCAGCAGGCTGAAATTCTCCAAAAGTTGATTGAGCTGTTCGATGTTGCCTTGATAATAGAACCGCTCGTCACCGTTGACCCAAGTGTGATAGACCCGAGTCTTGTGATTGGCCACCGGCATGATGTTCTTCCAAGCCGTATAGTTGCGATCGTTAAGCGGCTTGTTCCCAACAGTCTCTTCCCCCATGAGTCCGTGAACTTTTGCGTTCATCGGTTGGCAAATCATCAAAAGTGCCCCAACAAACAACAGACTTATAAAAACTCCGCGACGACGGTTTGTAGGTTTCATGACTCTATCCGAAATCTCAAAGAGAATTGGCGACCGGAAGAAACGACATTAGTTATTCTAGCGGTACCGACATAAAAATGGCCAGCTAAACGCTGCCGATTTGACGGCATGGCTTCGATGCTTGAAGCCAAATATAGTTCCTAAGATTTATTGTGGTCATTTCAGCGGCATTTCGAAAAACGTCCGGGCAGCGCGTAAGACAAAGTGGTTTTCGCACTTCCAGGAGAATGTAAGCGGACGTAGAATTGAACCCATGACGCCAGACCAAAAAATCCAGCGATTAAGCGATGCACGCGAGCACGAGAATTCGTGGCTTGAGTGGTATCGGCTGTCTCCGCAGGAACGTTGGGAAGAATCGAAGAAGATCTGGCAGTTTTACCTGCATGTGGGAGGTTCTCTTGATCCCGAACCCGATAGTCAAAGTCCTTTCGACGCTTTCCTCCCACGAGGTGCGGCACCTGCTTATGGGCGGGCAGGCCTGCGTGTTTTACGGCGCGGCCGAGTTTAGTCGGGATTGCGATATCGTATTTGTTGCAGATCCGGAAAACGTGAACCGCCTGAACGCGGCAATCAAGGAGCTGCGGGCCGAGTGCATCGCATTGCCTCCAATGGATTTGGCTTGGCTGGATCGTGGTCATGCGGTTCACTTCCGTTGCCATCACCCGGAAGCCAGCGGTATTCGACTGGATGTGATGACAAAAATGCGTGGTTGTGGTGACTTCGATAGTCTCTGGAACGAACGGACAACGCTGCAGGACTCAGATCGCGTCAATTACCAGTTGCTCGGAATCGAAGATCTCGTGCGAGCCAAAAAGACTCAGCGTGACAAAGACTGGCCAATGATACGTCGATTGGTTGATGCCCATTACGACCAGAATCGCGACGAACCAACCGATCAACGAGTCCGTTTTTGGCTGCGAGAATTGCGAACACCTGACACTCTCATTCAGATTGCTGCCGAGTTCCCGAAAATATTGCAGGAGATGATCAAGCAGCGTCCTCTGCTGGAGGAAGCATTGCGTGGAAATCAAATTGCACTGCAGCAGGAACTCGACACCGAGCAGGCAGCCGAACGGGAGGCTGATTGGGAATATTGGAAGCCGCTAATGCGCGAATTGGACGCCTATGCGATTGGCTCGGAAGAACCGCGAAGATTGAGCTTTGACTTTGCAAAAAGGCAAAATCATCCTTGCTATTTTGCGGGTAATACGGGCACTTCGAAAAACGTCAATGCCGCGAGTTGGTTTTGGCTGTAGAGGAGATTTTTAGAGTCCCATCGTTTGTCGACCAGGTAAGAAATCGTCTTGGCGGTCGAGGGGACGGTGAGTTTGAGGGTGATGGCGTTGCCGCTGACCGAGCCAGAGGAAACCAGACCCGCTGCGCTGTCGAGATAGAATTGGGTGATGAGGGCGTTGTCCCAGGACATCGGTTGGTCGAACTCCAGCGCGATCTCGTCGCGGCGGTCGCTGGTGAATGAGGCACGCTGCAGATTCGGTGAAGTGACGGGCTGAGCGGGAACCACGCCGTAGTTGAACTGCTCGACAACGGGGAGCACTTGTCGCACCAGCTCGGCGTAACCCGCAGGCGGATAGTGGCAACCTCCTTCGGGCTTGATTCCTAGCGTGGCCATCGCGGTCATGTTCGAATAGAGCCGTGGCAAGCGGCGCTGCACATCGCGCAGTCGATCGCTGGCCGGCTGGCCACCCATCGCACAGGCGTTCGGCCAGATTTGGAAAAGGTAAAAATGCTGGATGTTGGGAAAATCCTGCTGCCAGGCGCCGGCCATGTCGACAAAATATTGCTCGTAGGTTTCCCAGCCGTATTTGCCGGTCGCGCCTTGAGCTCCCTGATTGTTTTCGCCTTGATGCCAAAACACGCCGCGAATGCCGTGCGTCAGACGGGCCTGTTGGATGCGGTTCAGCATCCGCCCGTAGATCGTTGCCGGATCGATGGGGTTATCGGAGCTACGTTGGTGGGCTTCGATCAGCGTACCGCCAACCGCGCCGTTGATGATGCAGATCGGAATCTTGTGGCGCTCGACAAGGCTCTGCGCCAAATCCATTCCCCAGCAGCCGATTTCAAAATGCCCACCTTCGCGGCGAACAGCATTCCCCCAGCCGCGCCTGATGTCGCCGCTGTTGCTGCCGAAGCTACGAACCCACTCGCTGGAGGTTTCGTATTTATCGGGTCCCCAATCGGTCGCGAGGGCATTGGACTGGCCGTCGATGAGATAGGCGTCGCCGCAGACGATGTTGGCAGCGGTGTGCAAAACCGTTTCTTTTTTGGCGCTGACGGAAACCAGCTCCACACGGTACTTGATCAAGCCCGGTTTGAGCTTGACGGCGAAAGCGTAACGTTGGTCGGCCCCGGGAGATTGCGCTTCGGTTTTGTAGAGCTTGTCATCAGCAAAAATCTTCAACACGACCGAATCGGCGGCCGCAGCTAACGTCCCGTTGCAGAAGAGCGTTCCCTCGTTGCGATCGTCGCGCGGGTAGAACTGGTTGTCGACCGGCTTTTCATCTGGCTCGGGGGTGCGGGCGATCCAAGGTTCGGTGTCGGGTTCTCGCACGCTGATGGAGGTTGCGGCCGTGGTTTCAGCGCCGCCGTTGTCGACTTTCAACGTGACGGTCAGCTCGCCGCTGTTTTGTGCGCGAGTCAACAGCAGGCGGTCGGGGCGGACTTCGCGAATCGCCGCAAGTCCGGCTACAGTCCAATTGAATTTCAGTTTGTCGGCTCCAGAGGCTTGCATTTGTTTCAAGTTGGCGATTTGCGGAACAACTTCGATGGTCGTGCGACCGTCCCATTTGGTCGGTGCCGCGAGCGTCACGACGGGTTCGGGAATGGATTCGCGAATGGTGATTGGGATATCGATAGTGCGGACTTCGGAAGCCGCCGAAGGAAGAGGGTCAGACCCCAAATCACTTCGAAGACTTCGCGATTTGGCGTCAGACCCTGGCGGCTTGGCAAAGATTGCTTTGAATTGCAAAGTCGCGGAGGCGTCGCCGGTGACGCGGCCGGCGTGAAAGTCAAAGCTGAATTGGTCGACGGCGACAATGGTTTCGTGGTCGCCTCGCTTGATCGCCCAGTAGACTTTTTGAGCACCATCGGCGCGGGCGGAAACAGAGGCCGATTGGCCTTCGGCGATTTGCAGCGACTTGTCCGAGACAGAGAATTCTTCTCCGGGTTGAACAATGTGGCCGACTGTGGTCTGTAGCGGCTTTTGATTTTCATACTCGAGGCGGATCCAATCGGCCGACCGCGGGACGCTGGAGATGCGGACTTCGTCGAGTTCCCCTTGAAAACTGTAATGACCGTACCAGCCGCCGATCCACATCCCGGCAGGGCTGGGGAGATCGAGCGGCGAGTCATTGCGAGCGCTGACTCCATCGAGTCGGCCGTTTACGTACACTCGCGAGTCGCCGGGTGCGCAGGTGTGAACGACATGCACCCATTCGGATAAAGGCAATCGGCTTTCGCTGGCCACATTGGCACCGGAGAAATAGCAATCCAACCGAATATGCGGCGGGCTGTCAAAAATGAGCACGACCTTGCCGCGACTTTGTTCCTTGCCCCAGCCGATGACGGTGCCTCCGGCCTTTGCCGCCTTGATCCACGCTTGGGTCGTGTGGGCTTGCGAACCACGCGGCAGAGCATCGAGTTTTTCGCCGCAGGCAATCCCTCGCCCGTCGCCGAAGCGGCGCGCGAACCCGATTAAGCCGCCAGCGGACTCGGTTTTGGCATCGACCGGCAAGACCGTCCCGACTTCGTCTTTGCCGACGCTTTGTGAATCCCCCATGTGCATGGCCACGACATAGCCGTTTGATTCGTTGAACACCGCCGCGCCACTGGATTCGCTCGCAGCCTGGGCATTGCCCCAATGAACTTTGATTTCCTGCCGCGAGTTGCCAACAATTTTCGGAATGCGAACCCAGATCGCAGCGGTTCCGCTAGCTGAGTTCCATTCTTCGATTTGATAGGCGAGCGGTTGACCGTCAGCGGTGGAGAAGCGGATATCGTCGCCAGTGGGTTTTGCTTGTGCGAAGTCAAAGGTTTGCTTGTTCAACCGCACAAGCAGCGGGAAATTTTCAAGCGTTGCTGACTCCTGCAGATCGGCTCCTTCGGGCGTCGTGAGGATGAAGATCGAGCTGTTATGCGCCCAATCCGAGTAGGCTTTTTCCTGATTGCCAGATTTAGCTGCGGCATCCGTTTGGCCCCAGACCTCTTTCAAAACTTCACACATCCGAGGATCGTATTTGGCGAGTTGATCGCGGGTGAAGGGATAGAAATCATTCGTTGAGAAGAACGCTTCACTGCACTCGGCGAAATATTCTTGCGGGTTCGTCATCGCGTAGGCGCGAACTTTTGCGGAGCGGCCATCGCCAAAACGCTGTTCAACGTCATCGTACAAACCATCGGCCTTAGCCTGCTTGTATGCGGCTTTAATTGCCTTGTTACCAAAACCATCCGGCAGAACCCGATCGTGGTAGGCATGTGCCAACTCGTGGAGCGCGAAGTTAGGCATTCGCGCCGTTTCCTGTTCGAAGATTCGCACGTTGGTGAACTCGACCGCTTTTTCCATTGCCGGATCGCGGTTGTTTTCGCGCAGCCAACCAGCGCCGGGATGGTACTCGGCCCTCGGCTGCACGTTGGGATATTCGGGAGAAATCCAGAGCGGCACCTTGTGCAATTCAGCAACGGCCGCAGCGGGAACGACCTGGTTAATTTCCTGAAGTTGTTTCGTAAGCAGTTCCAGAGCGCGGTCGGTCGCCTCTTTTTCCTGCTGCAACAATTGTTCGCTGACCTTGACGGACCAGCCTTCGATTTCGATCGTTTTGTAGTTTGAGTTTCTTGACCGCGTTGCTGCGGGTCCCTGCTCCTGAACCGCAATTGCGAGACAAGTACCAAACTGAACTACAACGAGCCACATCATCAAGCGCAATGTCAATCTTCGCATCAATAATCCAAATTGAGTTGAGAGTTTTTCAAAACCGTCAGAAGTTCAAGTCGAGGCAGATCAGTCTTTGGGCGATTCTTCGATAATTTTTCGGTAGACCTGCCGAGCGTGATCGTAGGCCGCGACAGCGTCCTCCATTTCTTCCGGCGGGAAGAACCGTTGCTTCTGACCCCAGCATTGCTCGACGCCATCCAGGCACCACTGGGCGCTTCGCTTTGAAGCGCGGATGGGTTGTTCGTCGACGATCACAAAGATCGGATTGGTGTGGCTGGAGCCGAGGATGCGCAGGGCAACCCAACTGCTGCGTTCGATCCGGGTTTCAAAGGTCAACGTGCGCTGCACGCCATCGGCGACGATTTGCTGACGCTCAACCGGGAATCCATTGACGATGAGTTCGACGGGCACCTCGCGGGTCTTGCCGATTCTGGCCCGCTCGATGTGCCAGTAAGGTTGCTGCGCGTAAGGTCGCTCCGCGATTCCCGTCGGAACTTCTGGCAAAAGGGCGGCGACATCACAAGAAAACTTCAGTACACCCGGCCCGCTCAGCGAATGCTCGCTGTCGGGCGCGGCAGCGGGAACTTTCTGAGTCGCCTTCTCTGCTGCTGGTTTGTTGGCCACACAAAAATCCATCAGGTGACTGCGGCCGTCGGACACGTAGTTGTTGCCTCGCGAAATTCCTTCGCACCAAGCGTCGTAGGTCAGCTCGCCCGCAATCTTGACATACGAACGTCCCAGTCCCACCCGTTCGCCGTAGATGCAAGGAAAATCCGTCTCGCCACTGCCGCGCGTCCGGAACCCGCAATTCAGCGTGTGGTACCAAATGTTCAATTCCCAAATCATGGGTGTGTCGCACAACGAAATAAAATCCATGGCGGGGACAATCGTTCCATCCGGGCCGTCCACCAGATGAGTGACATCGACAATGTATTCATTCGCGCCGATGCCGCTGTAGGGAGGGACGACAAAGTTGGGAAGCGCGTCGGTTTTGACCTCGAGTCCCCAACCGCTGTGAGCGGGTCCACAAACGGCTCCTTGCTTTTGGGCCCAACGCAACGTGTTTAAGCCCAGCTTCGGCCAATGTGTGGTTGAATTGCCCCCCGGATACATCTGGTCTTTCAATCGCAACAAACACAAATGCCCCGACTCGTGCGATCCGAATCCGGAGACTTCAATGTCATAACGCAGCAAATAGGGATACGTCGAAACCTTGTCGATCGTGCCGGTAAAGAATTGCTTCTGATAGTCGAAGCAAGGTCCCCAGGTCAGATTGGCACCGATCTTCAGGTCTTCGCCCTGACAATGCCGCAGCATGTCCGGGGCATGAACACCTTGGGTCGGGTCCGCATAATGCGCACAGCCCGCCGCGTGAATGTGGTGATCACCGCTCCACCAACCCTTGAGCGACGGGTCAATCCAGCGGCGCAGCTGGAACTTGAGCGCCTGGGCCTCGTCGTCGACTTTGAATGATTTCGTCTCCTCAAGGTATTCCGGGCCGCGGGTAATTCGAATTTGGTAGTCGCCGCGAGGTAAGTGGATCGATTCGCCGTCGTGGCGATAGATCTGCGGGTGGAAGTGGAAGTCGGGAGCGCTACGCTTGGCCGTTGAAGGGTACGCGCGTCCTTGGCTATCGGTGATCTCCAGCGCGGCCGTCGTCGGCTTACCGTTTTCATCTTTGATTTCTAAAGGGATTTTGATTCCGGCCAAGCAATCAAACGTCAATAAAATATCGTTGCGGAAGCCAATATCCTGCGTCCCTTGGCCGACGTTGAAAGCGATCTCTGCCGTTCGCTTTCCGATGTCGCGGCTGTACATCAAGAGCGGACGGTATTCCAACTGAATGCCGCTGAGATTGGCCGCGAGCGGGCGTTGGTCGAAGACTTGAATGTCCAGCCAACGATCGGGCACTTGATCCGCCGGCGAACCGGCGATCGGAGCGGCCTGGTCACTTTGAACCCGCAGAGGCGCGGTCACGCCAGCCTGGTTGTGCACCTTCACCAGAAAGACTCGCCATCCATTTTGGTCAAGTTCCCTCTTTGCCGGACCTTCGTTGACTTTAACTCGCGATTCCGGATTGATCTCAATTTCGGCAACACACAACGGATCCAGCGCGGACTGAATTGATTTGCGAATGGCTTCGGGAGAATCAAGTTTTTCCGCGTTGGCGATTTTAGCCTTCGCAGCTTCGTTCAGCGGGGCGCCGAGATACTCCAAAGCCTCCGCCAAGCGTTGGCACTGGATGATCAATGGCTGCGTCTCGACATCGGTCGCCTGTTTCAATTGCACTTGGGCTACTGCAAGTTGACAAGATAGTGCCAACAAAATCGCTATGAAAAAAAAGTTGCGCCACATCGTCACCTCCGCATGGTATGCCCAAATCATTTTTTTGGCTTAAATCAATCGTCAGTATGAAGCAAACCAACCGCCGCGCCAATCATTTGGCGAAGTTGTTCTTTTGACTCTTGCGATCGAGTAAAATCAATCTCGCAGTGATTGAACAGCTTCCACGCTTGTTGAACTGGGACGGATTCGTCGAAAATTGGTTTGCCGACCCAAGAACGAGGGAGAGTAGTTTTTGAGGAATTGCCATGCACAACGCTTCATCTAGTAAAGACCTTTACATACCGGCGCTTGGACGATTTCGAATTGACTATGACATTCTCTGGGAAGGCAGAGTCTCGCTACCTGGTGTTGGCAAGGTGTACGGTACGCTTGTGTCGCCACCCGGCAAGCAACCTAGTGCATACACAATAAAAACACTTGAATTGTTCTTAAAGAAATGGAATGCGGCCACTTATCTTCCAATGATTTATCAATTTTTTTGGCAAGAATGGCTTAAGAACAAGGAGGCGTTCTTGCAACGAATTCGGAAAGCTAATGAATCGGCAAGAGAGATCTTGGGACGACGGGCAAGACAGCGCAGAATTCCGAGAATTCAGAGCTTTGAGGATCTTAGAAAAGTTGTGCGAGTTTGTGGCCTGACTGTACCAATCAAGGCGCGATGCCCCGGAGACCGAAAGAGAACTGCGGGACGGTATGTATTAATAGAGATTAATGCGTCTTGGGAAGAAGAGCACATATATTCTCTCTTTTTTGATAACGGTAAGTTCGTGAAGCAACGGCTTTCATTTCAAGGCGGCTTTGATGAGGATTAAGGGTTGCCGTCGATACGACAGCGCAAAAAAGCGGGTTGGCTTACGTCGCTTGTCAGTTGTCGATGGAGCGGATTGACGGGTTGGGGGTCAAAATGGCTCCTTTGATTTGGCACCTCCGAACCTGCGAGGCCAAAAGCCGGTCTTAACCACATTCAATTCCGGCGAGACTTGTTCTGGATTTGCCTGTCGTGATAAAAAAAATCGCAGCGATTACCCTCGCAGCGGTTGTCCAAGTTCGCCGTTACCCCTTGAAGATTGCAACTCTTTTTTGCAATCAAGGAGGTTCTCCCATGACCAAAGTCCACGTGAACGTGGGCACCATCGGTCACATCGACCATGGCAAGACCACTTTGACAGCAGCAATTCTGGCCGTTCAGGCAGCGAAAGGTCTCGCGAAACACAAGCCTTACGCCGACATCGCCAAAGGCGGCATCGTACGCGACGCCAACAAGACGGTGACCATCATCACCAGTCACGTCCAGTACGAAACGGAAAAGCGACATTACGCCCACATCGACTGTCCGGGCCACGCCGATTATGTCAAGAACATGATCACCGGCGCGGCGCAGATGGACGGTGCTGTCTTGCTGCTGGCCGCAACCGAAGGTCCGATGCCGCAGACGCGCGAACACATTCTGCTCGCGCGGCAAGTCGGCGTGCCCGAACTCGTTGTCTTCATCAACAAATGCGATCTCGTCGACGACGTCGAACTGATCGAACTCGTTGAAATGGAAACTCGTGAACTGCTCACGAAATACGGTTTCGACGGCGAACGGACGCCCTTCATACGCGGCAATGCACGGGGGGCTTTGGCAAACCCGACGGACGTGAATGCGATCCGATGCATCGAGCAACTCCTCGACGCGTTGGATCAGCACATCAGCGATCCGAAACGGGCGGTCGACAAACCGTTCCTGATGCCAATCGAAGGCGTTCACACCATCGAGGGCCGTGGCACGGTCGTCACCGGCAAGATCGAGCAAGGCCGAATTGCAACCGGCAACGCCGTCGAAATCCTGGGCCTCGGCGATGGGATCGAAACGGTTTGCACGGCGATCGAGGCCTTCAACGCGCCGATCGCTGTTGGTGAAGCGGGTCAAAACGTCGGCCTTCTCCTGCGCGGAGTCAAAGCCGATGATGTGCATCGCGGCCAGGTCGTTGCGGCTCCCCGCTCGATTCGGCCGCGGGCAAAGTTCACTGGCGAAGTCTACGTACTGAGCAAAGACGAAGGGGGCCGACATACGGCTTTCTTCGCCGGATACAAACCTCAGTTTTTCTTCCGCACCACCAGCGTCACCGGGGAGATCGTTCTCCCTGCCGACCGCGAAATGGTTTTGCCGGGAGACAACGCGGTGGTCACGGTTCATCTCGACAAACCTGTCGCGATCAACCTGGGTAGCCACTTTGCTATCCGCGAAGGGGGCAAAACCGTCGGCTCCGGCGTCGTCACCTCGGTTAGTGACTGACGGGACGGCTTCAAGTCGATTGCCACTGGATGCCGCTTTTCAGGAATCGACTGCGGTTCTTGAACTCAATCAACTAAGCCTTCGGGGACGCCCCTCGAGGGCTTTCTTTCGCGCAAACGTCGATGCGAAGAAACCTCGACGAGTTCGTGGCATTAATAGGATTTGAGTCGGTATTGATCTATACTCACAGTTTCGGTTTTGTGGTTCACTGTTGAAATCCAAGTATGCTGCAACCGAACGATTTGTTTTCTTGACCCTGAGTCGACGCATGCAAGCGAAGTGCCGTGTCATGAGATTTGTTTTGGTCATTGGTCTGTTGGGGCTGTGTTGCCTGGACGGGTCAACGATTGCGTTCGCACAGCAAGAATCTGATGCTGCGAACTTTGAAAACTCTTTCGCTAAAGACGTGCGACCCTTGCTCAACCGCTACTGCGTCGAATGCCATGAGGGTGATGATGCCGAAGCTGAAATAGATCTCGGTGCGTCGCGGACGTTCGCCGACTTGGGGAAGCAATTTGACCTTTGGCAAAAAGTCCGCGAGGTGCTGAAGCAATCTCAGATGCCACCCGAAGGTTCGCCGCAGCCAACCGACGCTGAAGCAGCAAAGTTGAACGAGTGGGTGCACGAGTGGCTCAAGCGGGCTGCACTGGCCAATGCCGGTGATCCAGGGCCGGTGATTCTGCGGCGGTTGAGCAACGCCGAATACAACTACACCATCCAGGATTTGACCGGCGTGGATTCGCTGAACCCGACGCGGGAGTTCCCGGTGGATGGTGCGGCGGGCGAAGGGTTCACCAACTCGGGGGCCGCCCAAGGCATGTCTCCCGCCCTGATGACGAAATACCTCGATGCTGCCCATGAAGTTGCCCGGCATGTGGTGCTGCTCCCCGATGGAATCCGCTTTTCACCGTTCGCCAGTCGACGCGATCATTCTGACGAACACTTGAACCGGATTCAGGAGTTCTATCGCCGCTTTGCCGATGAAGGGGGCGGGATGCCGGTAGATTTGCAAGGCATCAAATTCGACACCAATCACGGCGGCGTGATTCCGTTGACGCGCTACTTTCAGGCAACGATCGTTCATCGTGAGGAATTGTTAAGCGGAAAATCGTCGATTGAAAAAGTCGCCGAGGAACGATCCTTGAATCCAAAATACCTCGGCAAACTCTGGGAGGCGCTGGTAAGAGAAGACCGTGAGACTCCAGGGCTGGGACTGAGCGAGTTGCGCAAGAAATGGAAGGCCGCAACGATCGACGATGTCCCGCAACTCGTGGCTTACGTCGAGCAATCCCACACGTTTTTGTGGCGATTTAATCCGGTCGGTCAAATCGGACGAGCAGGCGGACCGGTGTCTTGGATGGAGGCGATCTCTCCTGTCGTCGCTAGTCAAGAATTCAGTTTGCCGTTGGCCGATGCCGGTGAAGGCGAATTGATTCTTTATCTGGCGGCAGCCAAGGTAAGCGATGTTGGCTCAGCGGACTTCGCTGAATGGCAGCAACCGCGTTTGGAGTTTGGCAATGGTCGGCCCCCAATTTTCCTGCGCGATGTTCGCGCAATTAGCTCGCAAGTCGAATTGCTGATCGCCAATGCACTACCCGCCACGGCGCAGTATTTGTCTGCGGTTCGCGAGTTTCACGCGAGCAACCAATCCATCGAATCCGTGGCCGACAGTCGAGGCCTCAACCCCGTGCTCCTGAAGGCTTGGACGGCGTATTTGGGCTTGGGCCCGGCCAGCCGCGAAATAAAAGGGCATTTCACAGAACAACTGGCAAAGGTCTCGGGTTATGAGGCGATCAATGGTTGGGGTTCTCCCCAAAACCCAAGCATTCTGTCGAATCGCTCTGATGATACGATCGCCTTTTCGACGCTTACACTTCCCGCCCGCAGCGTTTTCGTTCATCCCTCACCAGCACTCGAATCGGTCATCGCCTGGCGAAGTCCGCTTGATGGAAAAATTAAACTCGACGGAATCGTGGCCGACGCCGACAACAATTGTGGAAACGGCGTCGAATGGAGCGTGCTGCATCAAAACTCAATCGGTCTGAACATTGTCAAACAAGGCAGCATCGATTCTGCGAATCAAGCGACCTTCGCCGCAGCAAATGAAATTGAAGTCCTGCGCGGAGATGTCGTTTCGTTGATCATCAATCCCCGAACCGGCGATCACTCATGTGATACGACGCGGGTCGATCTGACATTGACTGAGGTCGGCGAACAAAAACGCGTTTGGAATTTGGCGACCGACATCGTCGACCGCATTCAAGAAGCGAATCCTTTGGCAGACACACTGGGCAACTCTGAGGTCTGGCATTTTTGTGCTCAAGCGATTGGCCCTGAATCTCGTTCGTCGCTTCCGACGGGTTCTTCCATCGCCGAGTGGCGGACGGCCATCTTGCAAAAGCGGCCGAATGCCGAAATCGAAGATTTGGAGAAATCCGTTCAGCAATTGATGACCGCGACAGAGACGACTTCTCTCAACGAAGGTGACCGGGAGTTTCGGCGGCAATTGTTGGCTTGGAATGGCCCATTGCGTTGGTTGGATGCCGTGACCCCAAATCCCAGTGACGCGAGTTCCGTTTATGGATTGGATGCCGCGATGTTTGGGACTGGCCCCGATGGAACGGCGGTCGATGCAGCTAACTTGTGCCTGGAGGCGAGTCATGTTTTGGAGATCAAATTACCGGCCCAACTACTTGCGAATACGACATTTCGCACGACAGGGACTTTGCATTTTGCGGCTGGCTCTACGGCGAAAGGCGGAGCAGTGCAACTGCGCGCCTCAAATTCCCGTCCCGTCGACCAGTCCATCAGCTGGAACGATCCGATCATTGCCATTCCCGGTCCCGCGCGGGAAAAATTGGAACGGGCCATGGACGAGTTTCGCGAACTGTTTCCGGCTGCGCTTTGTTACGGACGAATCGTGCCGGTCGACGAAGTCGTAACGTTGACTCTGTACCACCGCGAGGACGAATACCTGCAGCGGCTAATGCTGAATGAGGAACAACAGGCGGAACTCGATCGTTTGTGGGATCAGTTGTTTTTTGTCAGCCAAGAGCCACTTTTGCTCACGACGGCTTTTGAACAAATTTCCGAGTTTGCCACCCAGGACCGTCCGGATCTGGTGACCGCGTTTGCTCCGATGCGCGACCCGATTTACAAACGCGCCGAGGCCTTTCGCGCGCGGAAGATTGAATGCGAACCGGGCCATTTGGCTGCCGTTGTACAACTTGCCAGTCGTGTCTGGAGGCGAACTTTGACTCCAGATGAAGAGCAGAAACTGCGGGACCTGTACCGTGAACTTCGCCAAGGCGAATTGCGTCACGAGGAAGCGATTGGGTTGACGCTGGCTCGCGTGCTGACATCGCCCGCCTTTCTTTACAAACTTGAAAACGCTGGCGAAGAAGCCCGACCCGCTCCCGTTTCGTCTAACGAATTGGCGACCCGCCTGAGCTATTTCCTGTGGTCTTCAATCCCTGACGAACCGCTCTTGGAATCCGCTCGCAGCGATAAGCTCGCGGCAAACACGACGGGACCAGTACCGGAAGAACTGCTTTTGCAGACACGCAGAATGCTGCGCGACCCGCGAACACGCCGTTTGGCCATCCAGTTCGCCTGCCAATGGTTGCATGTCCGGGACTTCGATCAAAACAACGACAAGAACGAGCAGTTGTTCCCCGAGTTTGCAAAATTACGCGGCGACATGTATGAAGAGACTGTCCGATACTTCGAGGACCTGTTTCGCAACGATGGTTCGATTCTCGACATCATCGATGGCGACCATGCCTTCTTGAATGAAGCAATGGCCCGGCATTACGGAATTTCTGGCGTGCAAGGGCCGGAGTGGCAAAAACTGGCCGGCATGCGCGCACACGGGAGGGGCGGGATCCTGGGAATGGCCACCGTACTGGCCAGTCAATCGGGAGCTTCGCGAACCAGTCCGATCCTTCGCGGAGTTTGGGTCTCGGAAACATTGCTAGGCGAACGACTGCCGCGTCCGCCAGCCGACGTTCCGAAATTGCCTGACTCCGTGCCGGAAGGATTGACGGCCCGGCAATTGATTGAGCTGCACAGCAGTCAACCGCAGTGTGCGAAGTGCCATGTGCGCATCGATCCCTATGGTTTCGCGCTGGAACAATTTGATGCGATTGGTCGGATGCAAGCGGAGCCGGTGGATACAGCGGCGCGTCTAATGGATGGAACGACGATTGACGGTATTGCCGGAATGCAGGCTTATATTGCGACGACACGGCGCGACGAGTTTGTGCGGCACTTTTGCCAAAAACTTTTGGGCTACGCCCTGGGCCGGGAGGTTCTACATTCGGACGAGCCGTTGCTCGATCAAATGCAGCGATCGCTGGCACAAAACGGCTTTCGTTTCAGCGTTGCCATCGAGGCGATTGTAACCAGCCGCCAGTTCCGGACGATTCGTGGCCGAACTGCAATCGAACCCAGTCGATGAAAATTATCGCAGCCGGAAAGAATCAGGAAATACCACGAATCGGCAACCTATTTGTTCGATAGTGCTTTCATCGCCGATTCCGCGACCGCTTTGAATTCATCATTTTTGAGGTAAAAGATGCCCATGCGAAGGAATTCATGCGTGTTCGACTTTTGCGCTTCCGATTTGGCGACGGCAGGCCATTTTTCGATGGATTTGATCAACTCCGGCAGTACTTTGTTGATCGTCGTTACGAATTCGGACTCGGAGAAGAGATGCTGCAGACGAAAGCTGCTATTGTCGGACCCGGACACCAAGTTTTGCTCGATAAATTCGATCGCTTGCTCCGGTTTCAGATGGCGCGCGAAAAATTCACACGCAGCATCTCCAATGCCATCTTGAATCAACTTGCCTCCTTGGGACGTCGAACCGATACCATTCACGATGGGTCTTTCCCGTACTACCTTCGTGACCAATTCCACGGCCCATTGATCAAGAAATGCGATTTCACTTCGAACCTTGAATTCAACTTGAATCTTATTTAGCGAGCGGATCGTTGCCACGATGATCACATCTGTCGAAGCCGGGTCAGAGGTGAAGACGGTGGAATGCTCGACCGGAGCGTCCCAATTAGATTCGAGCAGTTCGAGCAAAGTATGAAATGCGCTTTCCACCCTCGTTCGATCATGTGCAGCCAACTCGCCGATTGAAATACAAGCTTGCATTAAAGTTTTTCGGTCGAGTTCCGTTTCAGCAATTTTCATCCACTCGGTGAGTGTATTTCCCTGCAGCGTTTTCTCAACGACTTTTGGCGACTCGGCAGGCTCCGAATGGCCTGATTTTTTTTCATTAATTACAGATGAGTTTGTGGAGTCCCCCTTTCCCGTCTCGTCCCTGGCACCCGTGCCCGCGCCGCCACCAGAATCACCACCTCCTTCGGCTCCGTCTTCTTTCAAATCCAAATTGCGAATCTGCCTTGCAGCCTGTTTGGCTTTTTGGGCCAAGGATTGATCCCCCTTCGATTCTGATTTTTGCGATGCCAACTGGTCTAGCCATGTCAACGCCGCGTTAGCTTTTTCTCGATAGTTTCCTAATTGGGTCAGGATTTTGATTCGGATTTGAATTCGATTTTCTTCAGGCGAAAGCGGTGCTGATTCTTTACCGAATTGGCCGCTAGCGATGCTTTGGGCTAGTGTCATTGCCAAACGATCACACATCAGTTCGTTGTCGTAAATCTTTATTAGCGCGGGAACCACTTGTGGAATGTCATTCCGATTTAATAACGCCAAGTGGTTGTAATACATTTGGTTTGACAGTTCCGGTGGCAATTCGGGATCGCTCAAGAGCGCACAGAATTCATTGACAGCCAACTGCGACCGGACTTCCATGCCGACAAGTTCCGCTGCAAGAAAAGCGCGGATTTCTTTGTTGTGTCTCATGGCCAGCCTTTCCTCCAGCAAATTCTTCATCGTCTGCGAAAAGCCTGAATCTCGTGGCACATAGAAGGGCGATGGATAAGCGGCGACTTGCGCTGCCGAGCGGATCGCAATCGCCAACAAATCCCGCATCTGATGTGAGCTTTTGTCAAGACGATTGCTTTCGATTAACTTTAAAGCCTTGTCCATGATCGTCGGGAAATTCTCGCGAATCATTTTTTGATGATCAACGATTAGCCGGGAGTCGCCTTCGTATAATGTGCCCAGCAATAGATTCCATATCACCTGGTTGCGACTTTGCTCCGTGCCGGATTCGATTTCCTCAATTGCAAACTCCACGGTATACCGGGGGCTTATTTGCGTGAAAAAAGCGTTAAAGATCCCGGGCCAAGATGCCTTGTCGTCCATTATTTTCGATCCATGTTCACGAATGAGCGGGCGAATCCACTCGAGTGCCTGCCGGCATTTGGTTTCATCGTTCCGGGACAGATAGCCGAGCGCAGCCGCACCCTCGCTGATGAACTTGAGGCTTTGCTCATTTTTCAACTGGCTGATCCATTGGTCAAAGGTTCGCCCGTCATAAGTCGGCTCATTTCGATTTGCAGAAATGGCTCCTGGCGCGTCGATTTTTGGATCCGTTCGCGAAATGGTAACGACTTGTTTGCCGCCGCGCGTCATTGTTAGGGTGTTGGGCTGTATGCTGATTGAATTTTCGTTGCCATTTTTTCCTGCCTTGATTTCATACACACCGGCTTTGATTTCAATTTTCTGCTCCGTCTTCAAATCGACGACGCGGATCAATTCGCCGTCTTTCAAAATCTCAATACTAATATTTTCATCATTCGAGTCGATTACGATTTCACCGCGGTTGGTGGCCACACGAATAATCTGCTGGCCATAGACACTCCACCCCCATGCCGCGAGTCCGACGACCACGACGGCAGCGACCCAGCGAGTCCATTTCAACTGGCCTTGGCTTATGGGTCCGCTAGGCTGTGATCTATTAACAGGCCGTTGAAAATCTTGCGGCGCTGATTCGAGGGGATGATGACTAACTACCGAGAACTTCCAGTTTTCTCGCGGTTGGTTCAACGCCTCGAGCACGACCAATGCCGACGATGGTCGATTGGCAGGCTGTTTCTCCAAGAGGCACATCACCAGATCTGAAAAGTCGGCTCCAATATTCGGATTCAACTCGATCGGCGGCCGTGGTTGTTGATGTTGAATCGCTTGCAGCGTGGCCAGAATTCCGGTTTCGCCAAACGGCAGTTTTCCGGTTGCGGCTCGATACATCAGACAGCCCAGGCTGAACAAATCGGTTCGACCATCCAGTTCCTGACCGCGAGTTTGTTCCGGCGACATGAAGTTGGGCGTTCCGGCCAGCATTCCGGAACTGGTCAAATGTGGGTCGTCATCGGCGATTCGCGCCAAGCCAAAATCGAGAATTTTCACCTCGCCTGTCTTCTCGCAAAGCCAGATATTGGCCGGTTTGATGTCGCGATGAACCAGCATTTTTTCGTGCGCCGCCTGCAGGCCGGAAACGATCTGACTGGCAATGGCCCGGACCTCGGGCTCCGGCAAAAAGGTCACACGTTCGAGCCGGGATTCCAGCGTCTCGCCAGGAAGCCACTGCATTGCAATGAAGGCAAGTTCCCTTTCTTCGCCGACCTGATAGATAGTGACAATCTGAGGATGGTTGACCGAAGCAGTCATTCGAGCTTCGATCATGAACCGTTGGCGCGCGGCTGAACCGAGAGAAGGCCGCAGTACCTTCAGCGCAACTGGTCTGCTCAACGACTCATCAACGGCGTAGAACACGACACCCGAGCTTCCGGCTCCCAGCACGCGCTCAATTCGATAGTTGGCCAATCGGCCGAGACACTCCGGCGAATCCGATTGATCAAGAAAACGAATGACTTCGGCCGATCGCTCCTGAATCGCTCGTGGCTGAACTCGGAAGCGGACATCGCTTCGCAATTGTGTCACCAGTTTGGAAACGAAATCGCGTTCGCCTACCTCTCGTGTCTGTTCCGACATTGCGTTTTCGGCCAGTCGACTAAAGGTATCGTCTGCTCCTAAACCGCGCAGTGTTTCTTCACATTGGTCGCAAACGGCAAAATGGCTCTCCAGCCCGTGCAGAACTTCGTCGGGCAATTTACCCTGCAGGTAATCGTTCAACTCGGCGGTGGACGGGCATCGGTTATTTTGGCTGACCATTTCTTCGTCTCCCGACATTTTAGTCATTGTCTTCGGCACGAATTCTCTTTCGGTCGAAGGCGTTTATTTAGTTCTGAAAGAGACTATGCGCGGCACTGGGAAAATTGGTAACGAAATTTCGATTTATTTTTTGGAGGGCAATTTACTCGATTAAATCGGCCAATTCGCGGCGAAGTCTGCTAAGCAGCCGATTTCGCGCGGCATAAATGGTCCAGACACTGACTCCTGTTTCTTTGGCAACTTCAACCACCGCGCGGCCGCTGGTCAATACTCGTTGAAGAGCGTCCCAAGTGGCCGGTGCGAACTCGGGCTTCAGCAACTGCATCGCCTCGAAGACCAATCGTTGCTGATAGCTCGCGTCCCAGGAAGACTCTAGCTGCGCCGGATCAGCACTGTTGCCAATTGCATCGCTCAAGGGTTCGAAAGTGATTTTCTTGCGTCGCGCAAGTTCGCGAAAACGGTTCAAAGTTACGACTCGCAACCAGCCACGAAAACTCTTCTCTGGTTGATAATTCCAGGTGGCCAGCTTTTGAAACACAATCGCCAAGACGTCCTGTACCAGATCGGCCGCATCATGTTGAGAAAGTCCCGTCCGCCGGGCCCAGAAGAAAATCAACGGCGTGTAAAGTTGAACAAACCGGGACCACGCATCCGAATCCGAACTCGACCGCAATCGAATCAACAGGCTTTCAGAAGTCGATGTCATGAAAATACTCGAAAAAGCCGTCGCGAACCCACAAAGGACACTGGTTGGTAAACTTCCGTACTTGTTTCGATATTCTAACTCAATCAAACTGGAGTCAGTCAATGACGCCAGCTTTTCGTATAGGTTAATTGGTTGACTCGCGCCAAACTTAAGTCTATGACGAACGGCTCACGCAGTTGTCGGTGTTATCCGGCCCCAGAAAGTTGACTTACTCAAGAGGCTGAAACATGAACTCGCACCGAATTTCCCGTCGCACTTTGTTGCGAGGTGTGGGCGTTACGATGGCCCTGCCGTGGTTGGAGTCGTTGAAGGTCTGGGGGGCACCCGCCCGCAGTCGCTATGCTGACGGACAGGCACCGGTGCGGATGGCGATTCTGTTCGCGGGCTGCGGTTTTCACAGTCGCGAATGGTGGGCCAAGGGGACGGGCGGCCAGATGGAACTCGGAAAAGTTCTACAGCCCCTGAACGATTTTCGCGAACGGTTGGTTTTTATTCGCGGGCTTTACAATGCCGAAGCCCTCAAAGGAAACATCCACAGTTCGCAAACCGGCAACTTGCTCTCGGGCGCGCCATTGGCCGCAGGTGGTTCGATTCGCAGCGGCACAAGTGTCGATCAGGTTGTCGCCCAGCACATCGCCAAGGCCACCAAACTTCCCAGTCTCGTCCTCGGCTGCGAGATGTCCAATCCGGCGGTGCACAAGAACTATTCAATGCTTTACAGCTCACACATTTCGTGGAGCAGTCCGACGACTCCGACACCATTGGAGGTTTATCCCGCGTTGGCGTTCGATCAGTTGTTCAAAGACTCGACGACACGAGGCGAAAAAAGTGTTCTCGACGCCGTGTTGGAGGACGCCGAGGATGTTCGCCGCGTGATCAGTCGCACCGACCAACAAAAGCTGGATGAGTACCTGAACTCGGTGCGCGAAGTCGAACAGCGGATCGAACGGGCTGGAAAACTGGGCGAGGTGCAAGGCTGGCGGCCAACTCTGAGCAAACCCAACATCGCACGCCCCGGTGACGGCATCCCTCAAGACATCGTCGACCATATGCGACTGATGTGCGACATCCTGGTTCTCGCGTTCCAAACCGACACGACGCGAGTCTGTACGCTGAAGTTAAACAACGATCACGGCACTCTTCGATTTCCGCACCTGGGCGTGGACTACATGATCCATCATTTGCTTTCGCACAGCGACAGCGATGACTGGCTGAAGGTGAACCAGTTCTTCCTCGAACAGGTGGCCTATATCGCGCGTCGGCTGGATGCAATTCAGGAAGGGGAACGGACGGCACTCGACAATTCTATGCTGATGCTCTGTTCAAGCATGCTGCATGGAAATCATGATGCAACGCAACTGCCGGTGGTGATGCTTGGCTCTGCGGGGGGGCAGATTCAGGGCGGACAGAATCTGGACTACCTAGACAAACCCGACCGGCAAATGTGTCGTTTGTATCTGAGCATGATGCACAAGATGGGCGTGAAGCTCGACACCTTTGGCGATGCTACCAGTCCGTTGCCAGAAATTTGAAAATAATTTTTGCTGGACAAATCCGCTTAAACGCTGGAATTTTTCGAGTGTTTCTCGCGGTTGTTGCGCAATTTCAGGAAGCACTTACCAAACGTGTCCACGATCTCGCGATAATTGTTTTTGTACGTTGACTCTGACGCCCATCGGGAGTGTAATCTCGAACAGAGTCCAACCAACAAGAAAGGGAGAGTCACATGCGCGACGACTTGACAGACATTACTGTAGTTTTGGATCGCAGCGGGTCGATGGAATCCTGTCGGCAGGAAGCGGAAAACGGGCTCAATCATTTCATCGAGGAGCAAGCAAAACGGCCCGGAGAAGCCCTGTTCTCCCTCATGCAATTTGACACCGAATACGAGATGGTTCATCGCGGGATTCCGATCGGTAAGGTTCCCAAATGTGCCGTGGTTCCACGCGGAATGACCGCGCTTCTGGACGCGGTAGGACGAGCGATCAGGGAAACCGGCTTACGACTTCACAATATGCCGGAGGACGAGCGACCGGGACTCGTGCTGTTCGTCATCATTACTGACGGACTTGAAAACAGCAGCCACGAATTCAATTGCGATCAGATCAAACAGATGATCGAGCATCAAAAACTGGTCTATAGTTGGCAGTTTACTTTCCTGGGTGCAAACCAAGACGCTTTTGCCGAAGCCGGAAAAATGGGAATCGATCCCGACGATGCGGCTTGTTATTCTGCTTCGGCACCTGATGTCGCATTCAGTGCCGCTGCGGGCAAATTGGGCCGCATGCGCGACATGCAACGACGCGGCGAAAAGATTGCAAGCGCTTTCACTCTTGAAGAACGTGACGCCATGAAACCGAAATCATCCAAATAGCGGCGGCGTGAAGTCAACGAACCTTCTTTTGTTAACGCCCGTGGAACTGTTTCCATGGGCGTTAATTTTTTTGATGAGCCGCAATTCTGGTCGCGGAAAACTGCATCGCGACTTGAAAATTAGCTAGTGGCTATTGGCTGGCGCTGGATCCTGGTTGGGCACTGCATCCTGGTTTGATCGAACCCATTCGCCGTTTTCAAACGTCCAGTCGTTGCCAAAAAAACCGGCCAACATCACCGAGGCGACTCCTTTTTCCAGAAAATCCGGTTTCGCGACAATCAAATCCGGGTATCCCGTTCCCGAAGAAAAGAACGGAGCACTCCGCGTCGACTGCATGGCCAACAACGTGGAGCCGCCGATTGCCGCGACCGACGCAACCTTGCTACCGGGGCGCGGACGGACCATCCAAATTGCTACGGACTGCTCGTCATTCGGTTCGTTGGCAAGGGACCAATGATCTCGTTCGAGTTTCAGGGGCGAATCGACAAGCAGTTTTTGCCATGCCGCATTAATGGTGGCGTTCCCATAGACGATGACATTGCGATCGTTTTCTGCGATCGTCTCCCAATGCGTATCAGGAACAACATCAACCGAACCGTTACCCCGATACCAAAACGTTTCTGCGTCATACCGGGCACGCTCGAGCATCCAGGTATTTTCCTCGGGTGTTCCCTGAGTTCCGTAGACCATCAGGAAGCGGTTTTTGAAGGCTTCCTTAAAGACCCCCGCACGCTGCGGATTCTTTTGTTCGTGGCTTGGATCGCTACCTACCGTCCATTTTTCGTTTTCCCGTACGAGCCAAATCGTCGGCGTTTCAGCGACGGGAATTTTCTCGAGCTTGTCACCATCGATCTCGATCGCAAGTTCAGTTAGCGGAGTACCGGCGGGAGATGTAAGGAATTGTGAGTGCAGGGCAAGTCTCTGGACGTTCTCTGTTTTCCCGGAAATCGTCGCCGTTTCGCGATTTAATTTGAGATCAACGTGACTCATCAGGCCTTGTTGCCTTTGCGCTGCAATCGTCATCCAGAAACAAGTTGACGACGCAGTAATTCCTGGAGTTCGAAAGTCGATGTGGCTGATTTGCTCGGTCCGTGGCAGTTGATGGCTGAACAGGAAGTTAATGAGCGGCGGTGAATCGCAACTCTCATTGCCCCACCAGTGCCCTGCACCCGGTTGTTCTTTGTAAACAAAGTTGGGATGGAATTTGGCGAGTTCGCTGCGCATCGTTCGGGCTTGGTCTACCGGAACATTGTCGTCTTTGTCACCGTGAAGAATGTAGACGCCTTGGTTCTGCAGATTTTGCACGCGTGCGACGGTGTCCCCGATCAACAGGGGTCGCCGAATCATTTGTGAAACAGGATCGGTTGGCAACTGCGCACCGCGTCCGGCATAGGTCGTGAAGCTGATCCACCCAGCACTTGGCGCGATCGCCGCAAATTTGTCCGGGAATAACGTGCCCAAATGCCAGGTCCCGTGGCCTCCCATCGAATGGCCGGTCAAATACGTTCGCTGGCGGTCGGTATTGAATCGCTTCTGTGCGATGGCCAGCACCTCCAACGCATCCCAACGACCCCAATCCTCCCAATCAAAACCAAAGCTTCGTCGGTTCGTCGGCGTGATGACGTAGGTATTAGGCTTCGCGGCATACACGCCAGCCTGACCCTCGCCCTCCACTCCCGCTCCGTGCAAGGAGAGGATCAGCCCCGGTCGATTTTCTGAAGCTGGGGCGTTTTCCATTGGAGGCACGACGCCGTAGTACTGCACGCTGCCATCCAACTCGCTGCGAAAGGTTCGACGATGGGTTTGCGTAGGATTCCGCACCCCGCAATCGACAGCAGCGCGATCGATAATCGTTTGCTTTGGATCTATTCCAAAAGGGGTCTGACCCTCTCTGCCTTTCCCAGGGTCTGACGCCTTTTGGGATACGTCATTTGCCAAACTCAACAACTCCAGATTGATCGCAATTTTTTCGGCTTCCCAAACGTTCGCCGCCGCAGTTCCATCCGGTACTAATCGAAATGCGATTTTGCGAGTCGAGAGAGGTGGCAAAAAGGGCATGGACGTTTCAACCGCAGTGAATCCAGCCCCCGAAGCCTTAACCATCAATCCCGATTGCGATTCGCTGGTCGCATTGACCAGCAAGCAAGAGCCCCATAACTCCTCGGTTTCGCCGCGGAGAATGTGAGGAAAGGTCGTGTCGCGAAGGCTGAAGAAGATGTTCTTCTCGGGTCGTCGCAAACGCGCCGCAACTCGGCCGCGAGATCCGGCAAAAATCAACGTGTTTGAACCCGCTTGTAAGAGCACTGGCAGTTCTACAGACCCGTTGGAGTAGATGTCTCCCATTCGCAGTGAACCATTGATCATCACCATCCCGGAGCCTTGAGTATCCAGCAGCCACACGCCAGCTTCCGGAACGTCGGCGAACGTTGCCAGCCAGCCGTTGGCTAACTCCCGCCCCGCAAAGCCGCCGTTGGCATCCGCCACGACACGTTTCCAAGCCGGCAAGTCTGGGCCGCTTGGGGACTCGGCCGCTGCACGATCCGGCAACGAAAGTTTTTTGTTCAGCCAAGCCCATTCGATGGCATCGGTACGCAATGAAATTCGTCCGCGAGGCGGCATCCCTTGGGAGAGAACCCAGCCTTCTTGCAACTTGATTTCTTCGACGGGTTTTTCCGCCGGTGCCGTTTTCTGTTCTGTTTGACCCTGCGTTTTGCCGGTAGCCAATACGCAAACCAAAAGACTCAACAACCAAAAACCACGATTCATTCGCATGCTTGCTCCGCAAGAAAAAAATGCCCAAAAGTTTAAGTCCCATGATAATCGAGCGTCGAGCTGGTGTTCGCTGCCGGTTACAATAATTGGATTAGAACAGACTGGCGTACCAGTTGAAATCTCGACGGATCACATCCCCGAGCCGTAGGGAATTCAGAAACACCACTGCCATGTCTTCTCGAAAAAAGAAAAAGACCAGCTTTAGCGGCAGTCATCAACGCAGTTGGCTCTGGGGCCATCACGCCGTTTGCGAAACGCTTCAATCAGGCATCTGGCCCGTGTTGGAAATCTTCGTGAGTGCCGAGGCATTCGCGCAGTCTTCGCAACTCTTGCAAGCGAAACAGCGGGAGGGAATTCCACTGGAAATCGTCGACTATTCTCGACTCGAGCAGTTGACGCACTCGACCGAACACCAGGGCTTGGCCGCGCGCTTGGGAGAATTTCCCTATTGTTCGATGGTGGACTTTGAAAAAACACTGAAGCGAATGGCTGACGATTTCGCGACTCAATCGACCGATTCGGGTGAAACAGCAAACCGTCCATCGGTGGTCGTGATTTGTGATCGCATTCAAGACGCGTTTAATTTCGGCGCGATACTTCGATGTTGCGACGGCGCAAATGTCGCGGGAGTGATTGTCGGCGACCGAAATCAGGCGGAAGTAACACCCCATGTTGCTCGGTCTTCATCGGGTGCCGTCAACCACATCCCCATTATCCGGCAACACGATCTGGTCCGCTCGGTGCTTCGCCTCAAGGAACTCGGGATACAACTCGTCGCGGCCGATGCCAACGCCAGCACGAGTCTTTGGGACTCACAACTCAGGGGTCCGATTGCCTTGCTGGTCGGAAGCGAAGCCCATGGAATCAGCCCGGAGTTGCTGGCTCATGCGGACCAGCATGCCATTATTCCGATGTTGGGGCACGTAACGTCCTTGAATGTTGCCGTCGCTACCGGAATTCTTCTGTACGAAATCCGCCGACAGCAAAGCCCAAAGAGCTGATTCGATTTCTTTTGCCTTACTTTATTTGACGAAGTACGTGGGTGCGTTGGGACCGACTGGCAGTTGCAGCAGGAACACCCAGACATAGAAGAACGCGGTCCAGAAAATCAGAAAGATTACCGCATAGGGAAACATCAAGCTGATTATCGAACCCATACCAAACTTGCGATCATATCGCGTCGCAAAGACGAAAATCATCCCGAAGTAAGACATCATCGGCGAGATCACATTCGTGCACGAATCGCCGATACGGTAGGCACATTGAATCACCTCCGGACTGTAGCCGACTTGCATCAGCATGGGCACAAAGATCGGTGCCATAAAAGTCCACTTGGCGCTCGCACTCCCCATCAGCAAATTGACGAGGGCACAAACCAGGATGAACAGTACAAAGACTCCCGCATTGTCGAGATTCAACGCCTCGATCCCTTGGGCACCGTTCACGGCAAGGATCGTCCCCAAGTTTGTCCAATCGAAAAACTTGACGAACTGAGCAGCGAAAAAAACCAAGACGATATACGAACCCATGGAAGTCATCGATTTGGTCATCGACTTGATGATGTCCTTGTCGCTTCGAATTGTTCCCAGCACCCAGCCGTAGACCAGGCCGGGAACAAGGAAGGCCACGAAAATAATCGCCACCACACCATCGAGAAACGCCGGCCCCTTCTTGCCCGTTTCGGTAATTCCCAACGAACCAAACAGGAAATGATCTGCCAGCCACTTTTGCGTTCCGGTGGTTTCCTTCCCGACGGGCCAGCACAGATAAACCAATGCGGCGGTCACTAACAAAACTGACAAAGTAGCCGTAAGCAATCCGCGAAACTCCAGTCCGCTCAATCGCTCCAACTTTGGAGCCGACAACCATTCCTGGTCCGCATCCTCAGTCGAAAATTTTCCGAGCCGCGGCTCAACGATTGAAATCGACACCCAAGTTCCCACCGCAGTGACCAGAAACGTACTGGCCGCCATGAAGTACCAGTTGCACGCGGGATTCACGTCGTAACCCGGGGACCACATTTGGGCTGCGGGGGTCGTGATTCCGGCCAATAGAGGATCGATCGTTCCCAACAACAGATTCGCGCTGTAGCCGCCCGAAACTCCCGCGAACGCCGCCGCTAATCCAGCGAGCGGATGACGGCCTAACGAATAATAGATTGCCGCTCCCAGAGGAATGAGCACGACATATCCAATCTCAGAAGCCGTATTGGACATAACTCCAGCAAACACGAGGGCCATGGTAACGAGCTCGCGCCGCGCCCCAAAAACCAGCAGCCGAATTGCGGCCGACAGCAGCCCGCTATGTTCGGCAAGTCCCACGCCCAACAACGCAACCAGCACGGTGCCCAACGGCGCGAAATCCGTAAAGTTCTTGACCAGATTGGTCGTGATCTTTCGCAATCCGTCGGCGCTCATCAAGGACACGACGTGTACCAAGCCATCAGGGTTTCGAACTTTTTCTGGGCGAGGATCCACCACTTCCCAGTCGTACCACGCACCAATTCCGCTCAACAGAATCGTAACCAGGCTGAACAATGCAAACAGCGTTACCGGATGGGGCAACAGATTTCCCAATCGCTCGAGCAAGCCCAAGAAACGATCGACCCAGCGACGCCGCGAACCCGTTGGAATCTCGGAAGCCATGATTAAGTTACCTTCCCATTTGCATAAAAAACCGAACGATTTGCTGGCCACAAGCGTTAACCACATACCGCGTGGCATCATTGTAATCACTTCTTGCGGCGTGCGTGCAAACCCACGGCGACTCCGACAAGATTTGTTGAACGACAGTATCAGCACGAGGCGCAAGGCGAGTTCTGTTTTCACCCGCCAAGAACACACTTGCTCGCGCTGCGTGCTAGTATCAAGATTACGACAAACGGATTTGCTTGGAGCGCAAAAGGGGAATAGCCGATGTCGGCTATCGACCACGTCAATTGACCGGTACTCGTTGGCCCGGGCGAAGCCTTCGATTAAACTTCCTTTCATGTCGTTTTTTGTCTCGAATCGCCGATGCCCGGAGGGATCTCATGAGTGATTGGACCCGGTTTACCAAACGAGTGACAATCAATGCGAAGCCAGAAGCCATTTATCGTGCTTGGGCCACCTGCCATGGATTGGAAAGCTGGCTGCTGCGTGGGGCCGAGTGTTCAATGGCAGCGGGCGGCGAGCGGGGAAAGCAAGATTATTTCATGTCCGGCGATCGCTATCTGTGGGCTTGGCATGGCTGGGGCGATGAAGCCAACTTGCGCGGCGAGATTCTTGAGGCTAACGGCACCGATCGTCTGAAGTTCACTTTTCATGACCCAATGGTCGTTACGATCGCGATTCTCCGCGAACATGAAACGACTCTCGTCGAATTGCGGCAGGAGAACATTCCTGACGACGATCAAGGCCGCTCGACTTATTTTGTGGGCTGCGGAGAAGGCTGGACGTTTTACCTTGCCAATCTTAAATCCACTCTGGAGGGTGGAATTGATTTGCGAAATCGAGATCCTCGTCTCGAGCGCGTCATTAATTCGTAAGGCAATCGAGAGTTGCGATCACTTGCACCTGTCGCGGGCCAAAAAAGCTGCGTTCGAGCCAACACGATCGATTCGAAGTCAAATACAATTGACCAACGGCCTATCCCAGCTGGGGTCAGATTCTGGGAAAGGCGGAACTTATTTTCGCTTCGCAACATTAATGGTTTGTATTATGTCGTCCAAACATCAATTGTTTTTGCTTCTGGGACTAAGCCTTGCCGCAATTTTTCAAACTGTTGCAACTGCGCAAGAGGCACCCTCTGCCGAAGCACCCTCTGCGGCGGCGAAGGCAACACCGACCATTGAGGCCGATGTGGTGTATGGCCATAAGATGGGTATGGCCCTGACGTTGGATGTCATTCGCCCCGAAAAACAAAATGGTGCGGCTGTCATCTTTGTCGTCAGTGGCGGATGGAATTCGAATTGGTTTCCGCCGGAGACTTATCGCCGAGTCGAAATGCTCAACGAACTTGTGAACCGCGGGTATGTAGTGATTCTTCTGCGTCATGGCAGCGCGCCTCTGTTTAAAGTGCCGGATGCTGTGGCCGATGTAAAAAAGGCGATCAAATTCTTGCACGACAAGTGCGGTGACTTTGGATTCGAAGCGAATCGGATGGGCGTTTGCGGAATGAGCGCCGGCGGGCATTTGTCGTTGATGCTTGGGACCGACACCAATTCAACCAAGTCCCCAGACAAAAGCGAAGAGGCTGCCTCACCCAAAAATTCGGCCAAGGTTGCGGCGGTGGTCGCCTATTTCCCGCCGACGGACTTGCGCTCGATGGTGGGCCCGAGTCGTGATTTTCCAGCCTTGGATTTCGACAAAGCCAAAGGCGAAGACGTTTCGCCGTTAGTGTGTGTCACGCCCGACGATGCACCGACCTTGCTCATTCACGGGACCAAGGACCGACTGGTTCCGTTGCGTCATAGCGAAGAGATCAAGGCGGCTTTTGATGAAGACAAGGTGCCCTGCGAGTTGATCACTATTGAAGGCGCTGGACATGGCTTTCGCGGCGACGATTCGAAGCGAGCGACTCAGGCCTCGATTGAGTGGTTCGATCGTTTTTTGAACGAACAAGGCAACAAGTAACACGGTGATACCTTCGACGTGTCTGTCCGCTTGTGAAGCAAAACAAAATGGAAAGCGGCATTCAATGGATGAAATAAAAACTTCAATGGAATCGCGAACGCCTCGGGAAATTGCCAAACTCGTCGAAACTGCGGGGGTGAGCAAGGCTCAGGCGAATGCGACTCAGTTTTTGCTACTGTCGATTCTGGCGGGAGCCTTCATCTCAATGGGGGCGATCTTCTATGCTGTTCTGATTACGGGGAGCAATCTCGGATTCGGACTCACGCGAATGGTGGGCGGAGTCGGTTTCAGCATGGGCTTGATTCTCGTCGTTGTCGCCGGAGCCGAACTCTTTACCGGAAATAACTTGATTGCGATGGCTTGGGCCAGTCGACTCGTGAGTACGACCGCGCTTTTGCGCAGTTGGGTCTTGGCCTACCTTGGCAACGTGATTGGATGTTTGCTCAGTGTTTGGCTGGTAGTGTGGGCTGATGTCGACCGGTTGGCCGAGGGAGCCGTCGCCCAGACGCTGGTGAATATTGCCGAGGCGAAGCTGCAACTGCCGTGGGACGTTGCGCTAGCGCGAGGCATCCTGTGCAATGCTCTGGTTTGTTTGGCGGTGTGGGTAGCGATGGCTGGCAGAGGTGTCGCCGACAAAATCCTGGCCATCATCCTTCCGGTTTCGGCATTTGTCGTGTTGGGATTAGAGCATTCCATAGCCAATTGGTTTTTCTTGCCGATCGGCCTGCTTTTGGGAGTCGAAGGGATTGGCACGACGGCTGCCGTAGCGACGAACCTCGTCGCGGTTACTGCCGGCAACATGATTGGCGGCACCATTCTCGTTGCCGGGATTTACTGGCTGGCTTATTTGCGAAGATCGTAAATTTCGTTTCTCTGCGTGGAATCTTTGGCCAACGGCAGCGATAATAACGTCAGACATCCAATTCATTAAATGGTGGACTTAAACAAACCATGAACACCCATCTTATTTTGTGTCCGGTCGACTACTCGAGCACATCTGACTTGGCGATCGAGTTGGCTGGCAAATTGGCTCGCTCGGGTGAGTCGAAGGTCATCCTGTTACACGTGATTGAGCCTGGCAGCGCGGATGAAAAGACAACCATCGTCGGTGCTATGATTAACGACGCCAAAGATCGAATACGCGAACGTGGTCTGTTCGACAAATCCATCGAACTAGAACATTTAACGCTGAAAGGCAACCCCGGCGAAGTGATCGTGCATTTTGCCGAGAAGCGCAAGGCGGATCTGATCGTGATGGGCACTCACGGCCGCACGGGCTTGTCCAAGCTATTGATGGGGAGTATCGCCCAAGCCGTGATGCAGAACGCACCCTGCCCTGTGATCACGATCAAACCTCCAGCGAACAACAATTAGTCGCCGACGCTTTTTGCTTGAGCCTATTATCTATTGTCGGGGTTGGCCGTTGGGCAACAACCGGATCTTGAGGCGACTTAAGTTCTTTTCGTCGTGATAGACGCGGTGAACTGCCGAAACGAAATCGCTTTCGGTCGCTTTGAAGATGTTGGGCACAAATTTTTGCGGGTTCAAGTCGATCAGCGGAAACCAGCTGCTTTGAACATGCACCATCACTCGGTGGCCAGGTTTGAACGTGTGGAGGACATCTTGCAGGGGAACATCCACCCGCGTGACTTTGTTCGACTCGAACGGCTCTGGCCGTTCAAAACTATTGCGGAATCGTCCGCGTAGAACCTCGCTGCGGACCATTTGCTGATAGCCGGCCAGCGTAATATTCGCTGGCGTTCCCGGCAACTGTGGGTGATCGTCGGGATACACGTCAATCAGCTTGACCACCCAATCAGCATCGGACTGACTGGTGCTGACAAACAATTCGGCGGTAATATCGCCGACGATGGTGAGTGGTTCCTGCAACACATCCGTTTCAAAAACCAAAACATCGCGGCGTTGCGAGGCAAACTTCTGGTTATCGGTCATGTATTGCCGCGGCGTAAATTGCAGGCGGATGTCCGGGCGATCGCGATAGGGGACGGGATCGGCAGGATTGCTGGTGAACTCGTCGAAGGGTTTTTCGCGCGATGGTTGTGGCTGGGTTGTAAGCTTGCGGTCTGCACTCAGGTACAGCGCACTGTCGGACGCATTTTTGGGCGGCCAGCTTTCGAAGGACTTCCATTCGCGGCGACCGGTGTCGAAAATATGGGCCTCGGTATTCGGTTTCTCGCCGACCCCCTTCAAAAAATGACGAAAGAAAGGTGCCTCGATATCTCGCTGATAGGCTTCTGCAATGTTAGGTCCGAACGGCACGTTGCCCACAACCTGGATCGGCGTTGCTCGAGCCCAGTCACCATGACCCCAAGGTCCCATGACCAGCGTGTTGTGAATTCCCGGATTGTTCTTTTCCAGCTCTTGGTAAATGTGCAGCGGACCATACAAGTCCTCGGCGTCAAAAAAACCACCCACCGTCATCACGTTGGTTTTCACATTTTTTAAATGCGGCAGGATGCTCCGCTTCTGCCAAAACTCGTCGTAATTCGGGTGCTCGACGATTTCCTGCCAGAAGAAATTATCCTCGCCGTAATATTCCTTGGCTTTGCTGAGCGGTGTGATGGAGCGGTAGAACGTCCATGCATCCTCGCTGCTCGGCTTGGGTGATTTATACCAACTGGTCGTAGTCGGCCCGTTGTGTTGGTAGCCAAACGTCGCAGTGGCTACGAAGTAACTGAGCAGGTAAGCGCCTTGATGATGAAAGTCGTCGAAATAGAAATCCGAAACCGGAGCTTGAGGTGACGCGGCGACGAGCGCCGGATGATGTTCTGGCAAGGCAGCAGCCGAATAAAAACCCGGATACGAAATCCCTGAAATGCCGACCTTTCCATTGTTGCTGGGCACGTTTTTCAGAAGCCACTCGATGGTGTCGAAGGTATCTGAACTTTCGTCGATTGCCCCATCGCCTGGAACGTGCGGACGCATATTGTCGAACTTGCCTTCCGAATTCCAGCGACCACGCACATCGCATTTGACGAAGATGTAGCCCTCGGCCTCCATAAATTTGGAAGGACCAATGCGATTCGGGTAATTCTGCTCGCCGTAGGGTTGGCAACTATAACAGGTGCGATTGAGCATGATCGGGTACGACTGGGTCTTGTCGCGCGGCGAGTAGATGGAAACATGCAGTTTCGCGCCGTCGCGCATGGCTATTTTCGCCTCGCGCTTCTCATATTTCGTCGCCAGGTCATTTTGCTGTTGAGCTTCGAGGAATGGCGGTTGACTCGCAATCAACCAACACAAACCAATCAGAATGAAACGTGAAAGTAACCCGCGTCGCATTGAGTCGTCTCCAACAAAAAAATTAAAAACGCATTGTAGTTCAATTTCTATTGGCCTGCCGCTAGTAAAGGAGGGTTCGAAGTGTTGAATCAAAAAAAGCCACGAGCAATTTGCCCGTGGCTTTGATGAAATGGACTTTAGACCAATTACAGTTTCCTTGGATTTATTTGGTTCGGGTTCGTCGTTCGGCGCGATCTTGGTCCTCACGATAGCGCTCTTCCACGGCGCGTTGCTCGACTGAGTTTGCGTCACTCCATCCTGCTGGATTTGGCGGACGGACAACGTTGACTCCAAAGGGGCTTCGTGCGGAGTGATCATTATCGGGCCAACCAAGTCCATCGGCCTGACTTAACACCATTTCCAGTTTCAGATTAACCATTTTCTCTTTGGCGTCGCGGCGGCGAGACAATTGGTCTTTCAGTTTTGCGATACGATCCTCTAACTCTTTTATTTGGTGTTCCTGATTGGCAAGCAACTCGTCGTATTGTTTGGCCAATTGGACCTTGATCTCATCGCGGGCAGTGGCCTTGTCTTCATCAGATTTTGCGTCGCGATAAGTCTGCATTGCTTTAGACATTTCTCCAGGCCGCTGTTCGTAGAAACCAGCGACCGCGATGGTGTTGCTGTCTTGAGTTGACCCGAAAAGCGCCCTCGATGGATATTGGACCGGAGCAATTACAGCTGCCGGGGCGGATGCTTGGGCTGGCGCGCGCGGCGTTGACAAAGGTTCTTGAGGAGTTGGTAAAGTCATAAACAGCGCCGCCACTGCGGCCGAAAAAATCAAATAGAGTTTCATCATCGAAAGGTTCCTTGTGGTTGAGACAATTTCCGGAATAGTGCCCGGTTATTGCCTTGGTTTCTCATCTTCTAAAAAGCTGATCTCAACAGATTGCAAAATCGATTTTGTGCGGTTGATTTCTTGTTGCAGCGGGTCACCCGATAGGCCGAAATCCGCAGGTAGCGGGCTGAAAATCAGACGTTCTGCCGTCTGGACTTCGCGCGTGAGGTTTTGGACATCTTGGTCAAAGGCCCGATCGGCTTGAATTCGTTCCAGCGACTCGGCCCACGTCATTGCTGAACTCGGTTCGAGTTCAGGTGTCGTGGGCAGCCACCAACGAAGCCCCAGCAGTGCTACGGCGGTCAAACCCAGAACTGCAGCCGCCGATCCGATTCGCCAGAAATCATTTTTTACTCGACGTGAGAGTCCCAAGCGCGGTTGGGGGCAGGCCTGAGGTTGCTGCAAATGAGCCAGGTATTGTTCCAAATGTTGTTCGAGGTGTTCGGCCGATGCGAATCGATCGCGGGGGTCCTTTTCCAAAAGCCGAGCAATTACCTGGGAAAGTTCCCGTGGAATCTCTGAGTTGATTTGATGAGCCAGCAACGGCTCACTTTCGCCAATCATTCGCAAAACGGCCAGTGGTGATTCTCCCCGAAACGGCTCGCGACCCGTGGCCAGGTAATACAACACGCTTCCGAGACTGAACAAATCGCTGCGAGCGTCAATGTCGCCCCCGCGTGCCTGTTCAGGGGACATGTATAGCGGTGTCCCGGCGAGCCAACCGGTTTGAGTTGCCGCGGCATCATCGGCGGCTCGAGCCAAGCCGAAGTCGGTAATCATCGCGCGGCTAAGGTCGTTCTCCAGCAGGATATTCGCCGGCTTGATGTCGCGATGCACCAAGCCCTGGCGATGCGCGGCGGACAAACCCGAAGCAATTTGTTTGCCGATTCTCACGATCGACTTCGGATCAAGGGGACCATATTTGGCCACGATCGATTGCAACGAATGACCAGGCACATAACTCATGACCAGGTATGGCGATTCAGCTTGGGAGTCAACCGCGTGAATCGGCACTACGTTGGGATGGCTCACTGCGGCGGCGGCCTGCGCCTCGCGGGCGAATCGACGCCGCGCGACTCCGCTGGCTGCCAAGTGCGGAGCGAGGACCTTGATCGCCACGGGACGGTTGAGTTCCGTGTCGAAACCCTTGAAGACAACGCCGAAGCCCCCTTGGCCGATCACACTTTCAACATCGTACCGACCAATGCGGCCCAGCATCTCTGGGTGCGAGGGGGCAGCGAGAAGTTGTTGGTACGGAACGGCTCTGCGTTGGGCTTCACCTGCCACCGCAAAATCTGACGTGGAGTTCCAATTGCGAACGTCGGTGGAAGACAAATGGCTTCCTACAGTCACCCACCAATCCCGCTGGCCAGCCAATTCTTCCAATTGCTGACGGCAAATCGAGCAACTCTCCAAGTGCTGTTCCAGTTGGGAAGACACCTGGTCCTCGGTGGACTTCAAAATATCAACGAGTTGTTCGCGTGAGCAACAGTTATCTGTCTTCATGGCTGACGCTCCGAGTCTCAATATTTGTTACAGGAATTTCTGCGCCGGCCTGCTCAACGATCTCCTTAATTTTTGCCAGGACGCGACTGCGAGCGATGTATACAGCTCCTACCGAAACGTCAAGAAGTTTCGCAGTCTCTTGCGGCGTCTTGCCTTCCACACAACTTGTCCAGAAAGCGATCCAAGTAGTTTCCGAAAAATGGCGACGGGCCTTGTCTCCAGCCCAACAAAAAATTTGATGCTGTTCTTCGGCCGCGAAGAGATCGGCTTCGACTGGCGAGCTCTTTTCGGCCAAGGCCGAGTCGCTGACGGTGTTGGGTTGTCGGTTTCGCTTGCGGAAGTGGTCAACCACAAGATTGCGTGTAATTTTGGCGAGCCAGCCGCGAAATGAGCCTTGGTCCCGTCCGGGGTTCCATTTGCCGATGGTGCGAGCCACACGAGTTAGAACTTCCTGGCTCAGGTCTTGCGCATCGGACACCTGCAGGCCGCGACGCATGGCCATGCGAACGATGACAGGCTCATAAATTTGCACAAAATCTTGCCAGGCAATCTCATTTGCCGGGTCGGCCAGCCGCAGGAGCAGGCTGTTTCGAGTTTCAGGAATCTCGTTCATTTGGACCGTGCCGGATTGATTAACGTGCTCTTTCCCTGAAGGAATAACGTAGCACGTACGGCAATCTTTCACAAAAACTGGCGGGGTCAGGGATTTTCATCTGCCAGCAGTCGCGCCTCGGAGATGCGTGCGACGATTGACGGCAGCAAAAATCGGGTGGGGCTGCCAAAAATCCGGTCAGCGCAACAAAAAACTGCCCTCGTGGGAGGGCAGCTTTTCGTTCTTCCGTCATTGCCAGTTGCAAGTAGTCTAACGTTTACGGCGTCGCATGACTAGCCCCAATGCCCCAAGGGCCAAAAGGACGCCGCTGCTGGCAGGCTCCGGCACAACAAACAGCGTGCCTTCAACCGTCAAACCACCTGTCGTTGAATGATTCAGGAGGGCGTTTTGTCCCCCAGCGTTCGTTGAGCTCCAACCAAAAATCCGAAATGTCACCGTTGTTGTCAAGTTAGCCAACCCCGCCAATGGAATCGATCGATCAATATCGGAACCAGCCGTGACTTCGTTGTAAAGCAATTGGGTTGTGAAGTTTACACCATCCAAGCTCGTCGTCACATCAAATGTGGTCGGACCAGTTGCACTTCGCCGGTCGGCGTAACTCAAATTGGTCAACGTCATCTCAGCACCACCAATCGGCGTGATGGTGAATTCATAGTAGGACAACCGGCCAATGCCGCCAAACCAAAAATTGGAATTGATTGTGTTAGCACCGGCGGCCGAATTGAGGCCACCTCCGCGTACGATGTTCCCCGCCGAAATAAACGGGTCCTGGAAATCGGCGGCTTCAAAGGCTTGACTTCCTGGTGAACCAGTGAAGTCATAATTCGCGAGCACGTCACCGCGAGCCACAGCCCCGAGGCATAATATTGCCAAAACCAATTGGCAGCGAATAAAAAAAGAGCTCATAGAAAAGTACCGGAAAAGTTGGAAGACAAATTAAAACGACGAGACTAACAGCTTTATGGTAATTGGAGGTCCAAAACCAACAATCAGGCTCGTTTGAAAAAGTCGAGAAAATTCGAGCGGAAATTTTTTTGCGTC
>JBEBGH010000442.1:0-3860 GCA_040081565.1 Pirellulaceae bacterium | reverse complement strand
AGGTCGAGCACGATGCCGGCACCCATCATCTGCCGCATTGTCATCTGCCGCTCGCCAAACACAATCGCATTGGGTGGCGTCGCCACCGGCAGCATGAATCCGCAACTCGCCGCGAGGATTGCCGGTAACAAGAGAACCTGCGGTTCTATTCCCAGCCCTTGAGCCACACCGGCTAAAATTGGCAATACGGTCGTCGCGGTTGCCACATTGCTGGCCAACTCCGACAAAAAAACGACAGCGGAAATGATCACCAGCAGGAGCAGCCACACCGGAATTTCTTTCAAATAGACTGCACCAGAGGCGATTTCGGCCGAAAGTCCCGAGGTTTGGATGGCTTTTGCGAGACTTAGTCCACCGCCTAACAACAATAGAATTCCCCAAGGCGCCTTCTGTAAATCATCCCAATCCAGCACTCGACGCCATTCTCGCTCGCGAGGTTCGGCTACAGATTTTGTAAAACTTCGGTACGGGACAGGAACAATCAACAACAGCAGCATCCCAACCATTGCGATCATCGAATCGTGAACGTTGCTCGCCCATGGGATAGCAACCGCGATAAATTCCTGTGCAATCAACAGCTCCCGCAGGCTCCAGCACAAAGCCGCGCATAAAAAAACGGTTAACACCCAGACTTGGGCAGCCGACCAAAGCGGCAGTCTCAATTGTTCCTCTCTCACCCACTCGCGCGAAAGATTGAACGAATTGGCTCGGCGATAAAATACGAATGACAACAATCCCCACGTCGCGAACAGCAAAACAATCACCAGCGGCAGTGCTGTAGCCATCCAAGAAAAAAAGCTGATGGGTTGCCCCAATTCTTCCATAAAGCCGCGAAAAAACACGTTCGTCGGTGTTCCCACCAGTGTGCCCAATCCACCAAGGCTTGCGGCATAAGCGATACCAAGCAGTAAACTGCAGGCGAGTAAATTCGAGCCAATTCGGTCCGGCTGATTTGGGTCTCGCGAAATCAAGATCACGCTGCGCGCCAAAGGCAACATCAGGATCGTGGTCGCTGTGTTGCTGATCCACATACTCAAGGCTGCCGTTGCCAACATAAAGCCACCGACGATACCTGCCGGAGTCGTTCCTACGACTCTCAGCACCATTAATGCCCCACGGCGATGCAACCCAGTCTTCTCGATCCCAAACGCGATTCCGATTCCACCCAAATAAAGAAAAACATTTGGGTCCGCGTACTCCGCCGTTGTCGCCGCGATTCTCTGGATCCCCAGCAGCGGCATCAGCACAATCGGCAACATCGCCGTTGCCTCCAGCGGCACAGCTTCGGTCATCCACCACACTGCCATCCAAACTGTTACAAAGAGACAAGCCCTTGCCGACATCACAGCTGTGGGAGAAAAATTGCCAAACAAAAGAAAGGCGATCCATCCCGCGAGCGGTCCGGCAATAATGAGCAGGATGGCGAGAAGACCCGATCTGGGAGAACTGTTCGAATCCATTCGCGACTCCTGACAACTGCACGCAAACAAAGAACCCGCAAAACGGTTCCCGTTATTTGAACGGCAATTCTTATCTTGAAAAGTAGCCTGCTGCATCATGCCGCCAGCCACCCACCTGGAAACGGCTTAGGTAGTTGCCATTGCTGGTTCGTGCGCCGGTGGCATGGAATGTGCTGGACCAGGCAGGACAAACTGAGTCTTTTCGATGCGCTTGTGCGATTGCGACTCTGCTTGCTCTAACATCGTCTCAATTCGATCGACTCCCAAAGCCGTGATCGACAGTAGTCCGCTCTCTTCGCGCATGATCCATCCCTTGTCACGAAAATACCATAAGTGAAACTCAAGTATATCGGGAGGTAATTGCGTCAAGTGTTCAAGCGTTGCCCCGCCAATCCCCGGTGTTTTTCGATCGCGACGACGCTGAGTATAAAAAAGAGACAGCAAGCGGCGACGATCGGCAGTATCGTTACCAATTTCGCTCGACTCTTTGACCAGCTTGGTCAGTTCGTCCTTATGTTTTTGATAATCAAGGTCGTAGTTTGTACGGACTTCGGGGTTCATCAAGGCATGGCAAGCGTCCACGAGCAGCTTGAATTTTTGGACGTCCGCAGTTGGACCAGCATCGGGATGATACTTCTGGGCTTGGAAGCGAAACATTTTCTCGATGGTTTCGATCGATGCCTTCGGACTGACTTCCAGAAGTTCGTAATAGTCAACAAATTCACTTGTGTGACTCATGTTTTTTTGGTCCGTGAAAAGGAAAGGCATTTTAGCGAGCAATCAGGTGTTTAGCCGACAAGCATAGGCTGTAAATCCTTGCGTCAGCGGAAAAATGCTTAACCCTGGCTGCATTTTCGTAGTTTCAGTCATATCGCCCATGTCGGTCGTGCGAGCGCGACGGGTTATAACGGACTTACGGAATGAACGACGTTCTGGCGGAACAGCACGAATCAAGAATTGAAGTAAAACATTTCTTCAGTCGGCCGGAGAGGACGATTGAGCCACAACGGGCGCCTTAGGTTATTAGGTCCAGGAGCCGGGCGGGTCATCGCCATCCAACGTCGGTAAACATCGTGTGCTTTGTTGATGTCGACCGAAACATCACCATATTGGTCGTCCGATTGAGCCAATTCAACGCGGACCTTTTGGTGCCAACAATGCATGCCACTGATCGGGTCGGGTTGGACTGGGAACGTCAAATTCTGATGGACGCCACCGTCCTTCCAGAAAATGCGCGACGAGTCGCTGTCACCACTGGCGTATGGTTGAATGCCCTGCTTCAGTCGCATTTTCCAAACGCCGTCTGACTTGGTAATGTCAACCAAATTCATGGCCCACCGATTGGCTTTTGGGTCTTGTTCTCGCCGCCAACGACCCAAGTGATGCGAGCAGGCCACAATCCCCGGCTTGATTGCTTCCGTGATCCAAATTCGGTCAACAAAGTATCCGATTTCCGTCGTCACCCGAACCAAACCGTCCGATTTGACTCCAATAAATTCCGCGTCCGAGCCGTGAATCCACAGCGGATTGCGATTGGAAATTTCGGCCAGCCATTTGGCATTACCACTGCGCGAGTGAATAAGCGTTGGCAATCTGAAAGTCGGTGCCAAAACGAATTCTTTGCTTTCGCGATCGATATGGATCGGATGGATATGGGAGCGAACATAAACCGGTGTGGCGAATTCCGGCCAACCCCAATCACGCATGGTCGGCGAGTAAATTTCTTGTTTCCGCGAGGGCGAATTGAAGCCCACCACAGGTTTTCCACCTACCTGAACTCCCAGCGTTTTTTTGTTTTTCGTTATCAACCCGCTGGCCTGATCGATGTCGGCTCCAGTCAATTGGTCGGCGGCAATCGGGGAAAGATGCTTTTCGTAGGCCCCTTCCTCCAGCAAAAACGCTCCGTATTTTCTCATGTAGTCCAGTGGCGTCAGGCCTTCGGTCGCGGCCTTCTCAGGCAACCCAGGGGTCTTCTCAAAAATAAATCGGTAGTACTCGTCAATTGTAATTTTTTCGTTCGGGCGATAAGGCGAAATAAAATGTTCGCGTACTCCCAAGTCGCCCGTCGGATCGATTCGCCACGAAAGTTCGATCCAGAATTCGTCTTCCTCCCACACCTCGCCGGGGTTCGTTTCATAAGTGAATTGAACGTTTTGTCCGCGGCGGCGTGCGGCCTCGCGCAGAATCGGTTGGCGAAAGGCAATCCAGCGTCCGCTGTCGGTTTCGTAGCTGTTGAAATCATGCCGCTCGCTGGCGTGCCCCATCGGCAAAACGTAATCAGCGAAATAGGCGGTTTCGTTCCATGTCGGAGTCAACGCGATGTGCATGCCGATTTTTTCAGGATCGGACAGCATTTCGATCCAAGAAAATCCGTCCGGATAACTCCAAACGGGATTGAAC
>JBEBGH010000441.1:0-3861 GCA_040081565.1 Pirellulaceae bacterium | reverse complement strand
TCTCCACCTCGAACAGATCGTCCCCAAGTAATGGCAGGTATTTTCTGGCAAGAGTTTCCAGCGACTGGTTATCTGAAATCGGAACCCAGTCGTCGATAGCGCCCCGAAAACAAAATCTTTGGGCGGAATATTTGCGATTTTCGATATCGCATAACTTGAAACGAAGTACGGCGGTGTACCGAGTATTGCCAAGGGTCCAGTCATTGCCTGACATACTGACGCCGAATATCGCCGCCATTGTCGATGCGACAGCTTCGGGGTCTCGATCAGGGGTATGAACCACGATAAAGTTGCCATCGATCTGCACTTTTGTCGTCGAATATTGCGACAGTTCGTTGGCCAACTTTTGAACCAGTTCTGCTTCAGCCGGAACGATTTTGGTTGCCTTGCGGCGGCGAACGATCACGACATGACTGGCGAGGTCTTCGTAAACTTCAAAATCGCCAGGCAACGAATCAACAAGAACTCCACAGTCGCTCTGATTTTTTCGTGAAGCATAATATTTGGGCTTTCCGCTTTTCGTTTTGCCTTCAAAGACATAGTAGCGAGTACCTCGGCAGTTGACGTAGTCCATGTTGGGTTCCACTATTGCGAGTGTTTATTGCAACTGGCATCTCGTGAAGCAATCCATTTATTCGACAAGGCCGGAAAATGGTCGTTGATTGCTCCGCAATCATGACGAATCTGCACGTTATGATCGCGAAACGATTAACGACCAAAAAATGCACCGCCTCTCCGTGAACGAACGAATCTGGCGCATTCCCTTGATCCTACCCCAGATTTGCCCATCGAAAAACAGCACTTGCGTTTTCAACAACCTCTCCCGCTGACAATTGGTTGCTTGAACACTGGATTCCAAATTCTGTCGAACTAAGCTGAAAACTTGCTGCGATAACTTGCGGGACTCCCGGCCTGTCAAAAGCCGCGGCACGATTTGTCATTGAGCCATTGACCCGTCTCGTTGCTTGGGCGAATCCCTCGCTAACGCGTCGGGTTAAGAAACCTTCCCAGGGAAAATCATGCGATCTACTTTTATCGTCAGCTACGACATCGCTGATCCAAAACGACTTCGCAAAGTCTTTCGCACACTCCGAAATTGGGGCGATCATCTTCAATTCAGTGTTTTCGAATGTCAGCTTACTAAAACGGACTTGCTGGAATGCCGTGCCGAACTGGCGGAGATCATCAACCACAAGCTTGATCAAGTGCTCTTCATCAACCTCGGCCCCAGTGACGGGCGAGGCGAGCGGGTGATCGAGTCGCTGGGCAAATCCTATCAGCCTTTCGATTCTCCTTGCGTCATCGTTTAATCCGGATCGAATTTCATGGTCGCATCGCGGTTCGCGTTATTCGAAATCTGCTATGCCAAATTTGTTGGCCATTCCGAAAGGTAACGGATTCTAATGTCAACCAAGAAATCTTCCGATTCGGAATTCGAATTGGAATTTGAGGCCGCAACTCAAACTGTCGATTATTTGCCGGCGCGTATGCTGAACGAGTTTGTGTATTGTCCTCGGCTGTTTTACCTTGAACACGTCGAAGGACTGTTTGCGAACAATGCCGATACGGTCGAAGGGTCGCAGCGCCACAAACGAGTGGATCAAGAAAAAGGGTCACTTCCGGACGCCAACAATTCTACTTCCGAAACCATACACGCCCGAAGCATTACACTGTCCTGTGAAGAGTTTGGCATCATTGCCAAGCTGGACCTGGTGGAGGCCACGGGTGATGTGGCAACGCCCATTGACTACAAACGAGGGTCTCCCAAAAAAATGCCCGACGGTTCTATTGCCGCTTGGGAACCTGAAGAAATTCAGGTTTGCGCGCAGGCGCTTGTGCTCCGCGAAAACGGTTACCGTTGCTACGTCGGGATCATTTATTTTTGTGAAACAAAACAGCGGGTCGAGGTCCCATTTACAGGCGAACTTGTGCAAAAGACCCGTGAGGCGATCGCCAACGCCAAATGGACAGCAGCTCAACCAATGTCGCCCCCACCTCTTGACTCGTCACCCAAATGCCCGCGCTGTTCGCTGGTCGGAATCTGCCTCCCAGACGAAACCATGGTTTGCCGCAAATTCGACGACAATAACCGGCCATTGGAACAACCTTTGTTGTTCAATATTGGCGTTGTGTGGACGGGTCATCGGGGTGAAACGATTGCTCCAGATGCAACTCCCCGAACTCTCATTGCGACGCGCGATGAAAAGAAACCACTGTACCTCAATACCCCGGGACTCTACGTGGGAAAATCAGGCGAAGTGCTTCAAATCAAGGAGAAAGACACGATTGTCGAAAAGGTTCGTCTGCACGATGTTTCTCAAGTCAACCTTTTGGGAAACGTCCAAGTAACGACCCAAGCCGTTCAAACATTGCTGCAAATGGAAATCCCACTGATCTATTTTTCCATGGGAGGGTGGTTTTATGGAATGACACAAAGCGTCGGGCTTAAAAACATCATTTGGCGTCGCGAACAATTTCGAATGGCTGACTCGGCAAACTTTTGCCTACGGTTCTCGAAAGAAATTGTCGCCGCCAAGATTCGGAACCAACGCACGTTGCTCATGCGTAACCACAGTCAACCACCAGCGGACGCGTTGCGATTCTTGAAGGCTATCGGTAGCGAAACGGAGCGTGCCAACAGCCTTGAACAATTGCTCGGAATCGAAGGCGTGGCGGCCCGCACCTACTTCGAAAACTTCTCGGGAATGATCAAGGTAGGACAAGCGGATGATCCCGATCGCGCGCCATGGGACCCGGTCGAAGATTGCCTTCCGCCCTGGCTGAATTTTTCATTCAAGAAACGCAATCGCCGTCCGCCTCGAGATCCCGTCAACGCGTTATTGTCATTGGGATATAGCCTGCTGGCAAAGGATGTTACGGTTGCATGTGCCGCAGTTGGGCTCGATCCATTCCTGGGATTTTACCATCAACCGCGATTTGGTCGACCGGCCTTGGCGTTGGACCTGATGGAACCGTTTCGGCCTCTAATCGTCGATTCGGCGGTCCTATCGGCCATCAACACTCGCATGATTCAGCCGGATCATTTTCGAGCGGCTGCTGATGCCGTCGCGTTGACGCCTGAAGGTCGAAAAAACTTTTTTCGCGCTTATGAGCAACGCATGGATCAGCTTGTCACTCACCCTTTGTTTGGCTATCGTGTGAGCTATCGGAGGATATTGGAAATCCAATCACGACTTTTGGCTCGCGTATTGACCGGCGAGATCAAAAATTATCCGACATTCGAAACTAGATAAGGCGAAGGGCCAGGCGAGGTGCAATTTGCGGACAGCGCGAGATTAAAAATTATCCGACATTCGAAACTAGATAGCGAAACCTCGTAATCAGAAAACTGCAGTTGACATGTTGGTTTATTAGGGCAAACAAAGCATAAAAGTTTGCAAAAAAACGTCGAAAACGAACCACAATTTTTGTTGTTTTGCGGTGCGAGCAGCTAGGTGATCGTATTTTTGCGGCCACCGCTCGATGGTCAGAAATAACACGGATTTTTGGTTTTTTTCGCAGGCCTGAAATGGAGAGCAATGATGTTTGGTACGCAAATTATTGGACCGCTCGCAAACTACTCTGCTAGGCAGTGCACTGCAGGAACTTACAATAGAGCCCTTTCCGCGTTGTAACAAACGCGGCCCCATTGAAGCAAGTCCGTCCGATGCCGATAGGAGCTTGGCAAGTGTCTTTCCGCGTTGTAACAAACGCGGCCCCATTGAAGCTGCAAGGCCAATCGACGTGATGCGCGACCGCCTCTGGCTTTCCGCGTTGTAACAAACGCGGCCCCATTGAAGCAAGGCCATCATTGCGATTACAACAAACCTTTGGAGGTCTTATGGCTTTCCGCGTTGTAAC
>JBEBGH010000117.1:0-14160 GCA_040081565.1 Pirellulaceae bacterium | reverse complement strand
AATGGACGAGCACGTGATGGTGATTGATTCGATCTCCAAACGATTCTCGGCCTGCGGGGCGCGCATTGGTTGCGTGATTTCTCGAAACAAAGAATTGATGGATGCGATCATGCGGATGGCCCAGGCAAGACTGTCGCCGCCGACGTTTGGGCAAGTGGGGGCCGAAGCCGTTTACAAAATGCCGCCGGACTATTACGAAGGCGTCGTGCGAGAATATGCCCTTCGCCGCGACGTGCTATTGGAAGAACTTTCGAAAATCGACGGCGTGGTTTGCCCGCAAGTGAACGGGGCCTTCTACGCGATGGTCCGGTTGCCGATTGATGATTCCGATTCGTTCTGTCGCTGGATGTTGGAGCACTTTGAACACGAGGGAGCGACCGTGATGATGGCCCCAGGTGCCGGATTCTACGCGACCGAGGGACTGGGGCGGGACGAAGTCCGCATCGCTTATGTGCTAAACCGCCAGGATTTGCAGGCCGCAGTTCGTTGCCTCGCCGCGGCATTGCAAGCCTATCCCGGGTCCAAGATTCGCCAACCTGATTTGCTGAAGCGGTAATCGATCTAGACATTCGCCTGCGGCATTTCAACACGAAGGCCTTTTGAATTTCCGAACGTTCGTCTTCCGGGCATTACCGCGATTCAAAGCATGGTAAAGCCCGCCAGTTTCATATTGCGGGACGAAATCGACGTCAAAGTTGCGCAACGTTGGCGTTAGTGGGATGTCAATTGACTTTTTTGGAATGTGATTTTGCTATGTGATATGATGGCCCGTGTTTGCAACGTTTCTGTTCCGCATTATGCCTTTCATGTTTTACCGGGAGATGATCGATGAGATGTTCGCTTGGGCAAGTTTGCATGTTGGTTTTGTTTGGAGTTCTTGTGCTTGTGGGATGCAGCACAAAAGTTGAGGTCCCGACAGAATTTGTTGACTGGACTCCTGAAGACGCTGTTTTTCATTTGAAGGCACCCAAGGGATGGAAGTCCCAGTCACCCAACGTAGCCGTGTTTTCGAAAGGGAGTTGCATGATTGACGTCCGCCCAAATTTGTTGGGCTCGTTGATCGGTGACGTCACGCGATCAGGCAATCAGTCGTTTGACCCAGACGCTCCTTACCGCGAGGACTTGGAAAAGGTCCACAAAGTTCATGTTCTGCTTGGAAACGAACCCGACGAAAGTTACAGCAAATTCAAAGAGACTTCGGAACCCGTCGAGTTCGCTTCGGAAATGGGCCGTGGGCGCAAATCGGAATTCACCGCCAGTGTTCTTGGTTCCGGAAAAGTGGTCGGTTACCGCGCCACACTTGTGCAACCCGACAAGGCCATTGTCATTTACTGTCATTGCCCGCCAAAGCAATGGGAGAAATTCAAACCGGTCTTTGACGAAGTTCTTAAGAGCATCCGTCCCGGTGGTGGTTAGCACGCTTAGAATTTCGCGACGCTACGCCAGTTTCCAACTTCGGCGCCTATTTGATCTTTGGTCATTTGCCCCGAGACGGCCTACGATCAAAGCGATGTCGGTGACAGTCTTAGCATTCTGCTGACCATATTTCGACAGGAATGCCTTCGGAAATTGTGCTTGCACGACTCGCCCTAAGCCACTATCACACGCGCATGAAGGTCGGAAATCGGCTTGTTTGAAGAGAGCGTTTGAATTGGCTACTCAAGAATCTTTTTTCGAAGCGTTCTCGGCCAGTGCGGCCAACCGGGTGAGTTCGGCGACGCTGCGGACGCGGAGCTTTTTCATCAGACTGCTTCGATGTCGTTCCACCGTTTTTTCGCTGATGTCAAAACGGCGGGCGATGGTTTTGTTCATGCCTCCGGCGACGACTTCGTCGAGCACTTCCTTTTCGCGCGGCGACAACATCGCAATTTGCGCATTCGCTATCTCCGATTGCCGTGCCAAGGCCTCGCCGCGTTTGCGGCTGGTGACGTCTTCGAGCAGACCGTCGATTCGCGGCGACTCACCTGGGACATCGACCCGTCGGGCATTCAAGTGCAGGAATCGACACGCGCCGGCAGGGCTCTCGATCTCGAGCTCGATTTGGTGTGACGCGGTATCCGTCGCGAACTGCCGCAGAAAATTGTCAGCTTGCGCCGCTTCCGGGAACAGCGAGGCCAGCGTCATTTCGCGAGCGTCTTTCCTATGATCGCTGCCCAGTAGTTCGGCCATGGCCGGGTTCAACTCCGCGAATCTGCCGTCGAGCGCGCAACTGAATGCGCCCACCTGCAATTGGGTCAACAATGATTGCAATCGAGACTCGAGATGTGTCGCCCGGCGCTGAGTGGTTGCGTGGTCGAGCGCGGCCCGCACCGCGCCCCGCAGTCTCACGGTGTGGTGGAGATTCTTGATGATGTAATCGTCCAGCCCGGCTTTCATGGCCTCGACCGCGATTTCCTCGCTGCCGGTCGCCGTAAACATCAGCACCGGACAAAATGGATACCGCTCCTTGACCGCGCGAAGCACTTTCAAGCCGTCCGTCCAGCGAATCTGATAGTCGGTGATCACAATGTCGAACCCGTCGTCGTCGATCGCCGTCGCGAATTCCGACTCGTTAGTCACGTCCTGAAACCGCAGCTCGCCAAATTCATGACGCAGTTCGCGTCGCACAATGCCGCGATCGTGCGGGTTGTCATCGACCAGCAGAATACTCAACGCTTGCTGCGTCATATCACACTCCCATGCCCTGGCAATTCAATCCAGAAGCGGCTGCCGAGGCCGATTTCAGATTCGACACCACAGAGTCCACCCATTGTTTCGATTGCTCGCCGCACGATGGCCAGACCGATCCCGGTTCCGGGAAACGTCTCGACGCCGTGCAGGCGTTCGAAGACGCGGAAAATTCGATCATGATTCTCTGGGGCGATGCCGACTCCGTTATCCTCGACCCACAAGCGAACCGAACCGTTCCGCGCCTCACTGCGGATCTGGACCCGCGGTCCAACACCCTGTTCCACGAACTTTGTGGCATTCGAGACGAGATTGGTGACGGCTTGCACAAGTATGCCCTCATTCCCGACGACAGTACCCAGCGGTCCTGCGACATGGACGACGGCCTGCCGCTGTCGGATGACCGCGTCTAGCGGCTGCAGCGATCGGGCCACAATCGTGTCCAGATCGACGGCACCGAGCGACGCTTTGGTGCGCCCGATCTTGCTGTATTCCAACACGTCGCTGACCAATTCGTCCATCTGTTGTGCAGCCGACTCGATAAAATCCGTGTACTCGCGGCCGTGTTCATCCAGTCCATCTGCGTAGTCCTCGCGCAACGCTTTGGCGAAGCCGAAGATCGCCCGCAAGGGAGCCCGCAGGTCATGTGCCACCGAATGCGCGTAGGCGTCGAGATCGTCGTTGGCAAGCTGAAGCTCTTTCGTTCGTTCGGCGACGCGTTGTTCGAGTTCAAGGTTTAGCTGCTTGATTTCCTGCTCGGCACGCTGACGATCAGTGATGTCCAGGACAATTGCCACGAAGGCGGGCCGTCCTTCAAACGTCACGGGCTGCAAATGAACTTCGACTGGATACGAAGTTCCGTTCTTGCGGCGGTGCGAGGCGGTGAAACGAAGCAACTGCGTTTCGCCGCTGCGCAAAGGGAGAATCAGCTCTTCGAATATTTGAACCGTGAACTCTGGCTTCAAATCCATCGGCGTCATCCGGCTCAATTCTTCCGCGGTGTAGCCAGTGTTCTGCCGCGCGCCTCGGTTGACCTGCAAGAACCGTAGCGTCTGGTCGTCGAGGATGTAAATCTCGTTGCGCGAGCCTTCAAGGATCTTCCCGAACGAAGACGCGCGGCCTTCCGCCAGACGCCGCTCGGTAATGTTCCGTACAACGCCCGTCATGCGGATCGGCTGGCCGGAGTTGTCGTAGTCAAACCGCCCTTGTCCCGCGATCCAGTGGATGCTGCCGTCCGGCCAGACGACGCGGAATTCGTGAGCGAGCGGTGATTGTGACTCGCGCGCCTGCGTGACCGCGGCGGCAAGTCCTGTCCGGTCCTCCGGATGAACACGTACTTCGAATTCCTCGAACGTTCCGCGAAACGAGCCGGGCGGCATACCCCATAATCGCTCGTGCTCTTCGGACCAGACGATCTCACCCGTGCGCAAGTCCCGGTCCCAGCTTCCCATTTCGGCGGCGTCCATCGCCAGCCGCAGCCGCGCCTCGCTTTGACGCAACGCTAGGTCATCCAGTTTGCGCGCGGTGACTTCCGTCGCAACTCCATGCCATAAAGTGCTGCCGTCTCGTTCGCGCAGCGGAATGGCGTTGACTTCGATCCACAGCTCACCGCGGACGGGATCGTGCCCGCGCCATTCATGTCGCCAGTCACTGAGGCAACGTGCGGATTCCGTTATCGCCTCCCTCAGGTCGGCCAAGTCGTCTGCGTGGACCATGGCGAACAAGGGCGCGGCGTTCTCGGCCAAACAGCCCGGCGGCAATCCGTAAGTCTCCGCAAATCGATCGCCGCCGTAGGGAATACAGCTCGATTCGTCCGGCCTTAGGCGGAAGGAAAAAACGATCCCCGGCGCCGTCGCCACGATGTTCTCCAGCCGTTCGTTGTTCTCGCGCAGCTCAGACTCCACACGCTTTTGCTCGGAGATATCTCGCGTCACGGAAAGCATCGCGATGATAGTGCCATCGGCATTTCGCAGCGGGCTAGCGTGCGTTTCCACCCAGCGGTGCGATCCTCTCAGGCCCCTGAGTTCAAAAGCGAGTGCCCCGGTTTCGCCTTCAAACACGCGCCGCATCAGATCCTTGAACGCATCCCGGTGTTCCGGCAATACCAGCGGCAACAGGTTTTTCCCCACAGCCTGTTCTGCAGAATCTGCTTCGATAATTGACAGCCCAGCCGGGTTCATTTCCAGGAGCGTTCCCTCGGTATCCACCAACTTGACGCATTCCGGCTCCGTATTCAGGATCGTCCGCAACCGCTGCTCGCTGGCTGCCAGTTTCCGTTCCGCTTGCTTGAGTTCCGTGATCTCCCGCCAACTTGATCGACTGTAGAGAATCTGGCCGCGCTCGTCGCGAACCGCCGTCGCATTCAACAGCACATCGATGACCAAACCATCACGACGTTGCACCTGCAGTTGCTCATTGCGAACTTCACCCCTGGTGATGAACTCGCGGAACATACGCCGCGCGTGTTCCTGGCAATCGGGATGGTACAAGTCAATGACCGCCTGTCCGACAACTTCGGCTTTGGTGTAGCCCAACGTGTCGGCCAGCGTTTGATTGCAACGCACGATCTTGCCCGTTTCGAGATCGACCGAACAAAGCATATCGGGCGAGTGCTCGTAGAGATCGGCGTACGAGGACACTAAGCGGTCCGTCGTCTCCGCGTCCCCGGCAAGTTCGATGAGGAAGTCCAAGGTGTCGCAAATCGCGGCACCGGCCGACGACTCATCCAAGGCAACCCTCTGCAGCCTGTGGATGCACTGCTGCAACCGATCCCTCTGTGTTGTCGTCAAACCAGTTCCTCCCTGAATTGCGCGTCCACAGAATCGAAGAATTGAGTTGAGGTTACTGACGTCGCCGATTCTACCAAATCCAAAGGCGACATGCCATTCAACAATGGTTACTGAGCGGAAACTCGCCGGTTTTGGGCGTTGGGTGGCCGGTAGCGGACGCAGGAGATGCGGAAATATGACCGTATGGCACTTAGCCGCCATGGCTCAGCAAGTGCAACGCGACGCTCCTTGTCGAAGGCAGCGGACGATGCCAAGAAAACTGACTGAGCGCGACAAAGCTTGTTGGGCATGCACAAATTTTTTGCCGTCGTTCGCCTAGTTCCTCAGGCCTGGCACCGACTCGCAGAGCGGACATCCAAAGACCGGAGTGGCAAGGCGATTGTGCGCTTCGCCGCGCAACAGCGAAAGGATCGCACTTCTGCCCGCAGTGATGCCTCCGCTAAACAGCAAGTCACCGTCGCGGCCGAACAAGAACACTTGCCCCGAAGTCGCAATAGCGAATTGTTGAGCGATCATATTGTCTTCATCGACGAACACACGCGCACCAGGGATTCGTCGAGCGCTCCGCAACAGGTCGGTTTCGGCCCACGATGGCGGTTCCATTGACGGCTTGTAAAACAGGACCTGCACGTCGATCTTGCCCGGTGCCTGTGCAACAAGCTTGTCGAGTTCCTGCATGCTCGCTCGCGTGCATGGGCACCGCGGGTGCGCGAACATGACGAGCGTCGGACGGCGTGGTTGCTGTGCGAAACCCGTCGCGAAAACGAATGGCCAAACTGCCGGCGCCGTGACGACTGGTCCCGGCTTGCTGCAGTAAGCCCATTGCACGTTGAATCCCACGATGACCCCAACGGCCCATAGTCCGCAAATTGCGACCCAGCATTTTCGCATGATTTGCTCCTTCATAACCGAAACGTAAGTGGAGGTGAGTGTTGGTTCATTTAGTCTCTAAAGAAAAACATCGGCCAAGCCGACACCACTGGTGCGAAATACCCAAAAAGTGACGGTCAACCCGCATGAGGGTTTTCCCTCGCTTGAATGCGTTTGGTGCTGGCCGCGCGTTCGAAGTTGCCGCCCAAAAATCGTACAAGAAGTTGCATGAGAAAAGCAGCGAGGACGCTTTCTTCCTGAATTCTGAATCATCACAATCTAACCAGATTTCGACAGGAATGCCTTCGGAAATTGTGCTTGCACAACTCGCCCGAAGCCACTAACATCCGCCCTCCCTGTCACACGCGAATGAAGGTCGGAGATTGGCTTGTTTCCCAAATCATTAGCTTCCATTTTGCGGTTAGCGGTTTGGTCCTCGGTCGTCCTCGCTGTTTACGCTCCTTGCTACGGAACTGGCTTTCAAGGGGCGGACTCTCAAGCAACTCCGCAATCAGCGGTTCAACTTGGAGAAGCTGATTGCCTATCGCCAAAGGGGTCAGACCCTTGGAAAGCCAGAGAGGGTCAGACCCCTTTGGGGATAGGCTCTGAATCGGAGTCCAACGAGCAGCTTTTCTCGCCTCTCGAACCAATGATGTCGACTGCGTCGACTCCATTGTCGGAAGCAAACACTGATGTCAATGGAGAAGCAACCGGTAATCTGCAAAGCTATTTCAGCTCCTCGCTTTTAGCGGATCAGCAAAAGGAAAGCTCATCATTTTTCAATCGGTTGTTGGACGATCAAAAGAATTTCTATTCGCGAGACTCGCTGATCGGTTTAGGCCTCGCTTTCGGAGCTGGGGCGGCTGTCGCGAACACCGATTGGGATCACCAGATTCACCGCCGGTTTCAAACGAATGTGCACGGGGCGGCGAGCGACGAGTGGTTTGAGTTCCTCCATGCGAACAAGGAACTGGGGAACGGTTACTACACGTTACCTGTTATGGGGGCCGCGTGGTTGATCTCTGAAACCATTGATGGACCTCGTCAATTGGAAACGTTGGGTGACTGGGGCGAGCGCTCGTTGCGCGGATTTGCTGTAGGCGCAGTGCCGCTGGTTGTCATGCAATCGGTCACCGGCGCCTCGCGTCCAGGAGAGCCCAACGGTTCTGGATGGGATCCCCTACAAGACGATAACGGGGTCAGCGGTCACTCTTTCATGTCCGCTCTTCCGTTCATTACGGCGGCCAAACTAACCAATAGCCGCTGGAAAAAAGCGTTTTGGTATTCGGCATCCGCGATCGGTCCACTTTCACGAGTTAACGACAACGCACACTATCCATCACAAGCCGGACTGGGCTGGTTCGTTGCTTATGCCGCCGCCTCGGCAGTAGATCAAACGGCAACAAATCGTAAGCCATGGTCCGTGGTTCCGCTGAACTCGCCCGGCTACTCCGGTGCCGGGCTTGAGTTTCGCTGGTAGCTATTTGGCACTCACGGCGTTTTGAGCTGGGCCATTTTGTTTCGCGTACGAAATCGCAGTTTGCAGCACATTGTCGTTTTCCAACAAGAGCCGGGATTCGCTGAAATCCGGACGAGCCACGGTTTGGACTTCGACGTCTGGTTTGACACCGACCAGATTAATGGACTCCCCGGCCGGGCCGTAGAACTTGGCGGTCGTCAACCGAACGCCTCCTCCCGAGATGTTGAGCGGGAAGATTCCTTGGACGCTGCCCTTGCCATAACTTTGTGTGCCAATGATTTTGCCGCGACCGTGATCACGAATGGCAGCCGCAAAAATCTCGCTGGCGCTGGCCGAGTTTTCATCGATCAAAACAAACAGGGGCATCCGCCAGGTGCCTGCCAATTCGGCACGATGAGTGAAGTCTTCCAGAGGATTGCGGCCTTTGGTTGCCACCAGTACTCCGTTCCCGACAAATCGATCGGCCATTTCAACCGAAGCAGTCAGCAGCCCACCTGGGTTGCCCCGCAGATCGACGATAAGTGATCGCATACCCTGCCGCTGAAGCGACCAAAGGGCCGCATCAAAATCTCGGATGGTCGTTTTTTGAAAGTTTGCGACACGGATGTACCCGATGCCCGTCGCCTTGTCGATCATCTCGACAGTTTCGACACTGGGGATATCGACTCGTCGGCGTTGCAGACGGAGGCTTTGCGGGGCCGAAGATCCACGAGTGATCGTGACCTGGACCGTGCTGCCCTCTTCGCCACGTAGCAGGTCGGCACATTTTTCGCCGCCATGTGTGGCTATTGATTTTTGATCGACGTGAGTAATTTTGTCACCAGCTTTCAAACCGCCGGCCTCCGCTGGACCACCACGGATCACACTGACGAGGGCCAAATGGTCGGCTTCGGATTTCAGTTCAACACCCAGACCCACGAAGTTGCCTTCGATTTGGGACATGGTTTCGCCATATTGGGTGTCGGACAGGTAGGCCGAATACGGATCAAGAACTGCGATGGCTCCGCAAACAAACTCCATGTAGGTCGCTTGCTCGGGTAGGTCGATCGTCTCGCGCAACAGTTTCGCAGATTGAGTGGCGACCCAATTGGCGTCGACACGTTTTTGGACAGTGACTCGTTTGAGCGAACCAGTGAGGGAGTTGAACGCGTCCTTGATCCGTTCGAGGGAAACACCCTGGAGGTGTTGGTCGCGGAATTCAGGAGACTCAAGAGCGAATTTCAAAGCCGTCAAACCGTAGCGGGCGATGTCGTTCCAATTTGGCTCGTCCACATAATACGATTGGATCTTCAAAAGCACTTCACCATAGACGCCTTCGGCAATCTTGGGCGGAGTCTGTTTCACTTGATGGATAAAACTGGAATCCGCGTAGCGGCGCTCGATATCAAAATGAATGCGCGCCAGGGATCGTTGTTGGGACAACTGAGGATGGTTGGGGATCTCTCGCAAGGCTTGTTGATAGAGAGTCAACGCATCGGACCATTGTCCCTGGTTCTCGAATTGTTGACCTTGCTTGATGATTTCTTCGGCGTCTGTTTCGGCGGCTTTTGCCACACGATTCTCAGTCTGCGCGTATCCTCCGGCAGCTGCCAGGCTGAGAGAAAGGCAGAGAAAGTATAGGAAACACGAACGAATCAAAAGACTCTTCCCGTTGAGTATGTGCATCATCCACCATCCGTAAGGACAACCGGCTTGCAGCCAGACGACCGTATTTCGTTGGAGCGAAATCGTCGGGCTTCCACCTAGTCGATTCAGGGTTGTTCCTCAGGTAACGTGCGATGCCTTGAACGCGAGGAAGCAACAGCTTGCAGGCTTACAACAATAAATCACGATTTTGCAGCGGTCAAAAAAACAGAAAAGTTTTCTTGCCGCGTATTCCTCACAACCCTTCAGAGCTAACAATCTCAGGATTGTCGTAGCGATGGCGGAATATTTTCCGTTGCCATCGGGGTGTAAAGTGCGTCCCGGCACAAAGCGTACGCACTTGGTTTTCAAAAGGTTCGCCCAGCCAAAACGCCAGCGAAAAAAAATCTCGCTGCGTTAAAACGCACGGCCCTTGCGGAAAGTAAGGGCAATCGCAACCGCCGTTTCTGGCGATCAGCCTGCACGCTCTGCCCGGCAACCCAGCAGTCGGTGGCCCCGGAACCACGGACTGCCAAGACTCAGGCAATACACCTTAAGGAGCCATCCAAATCACGCGAACTCAGAGGGCATCGACATCGTCAACGTGGGGAAGTGCAAGGTCGGGATCGCCGAACGTGAACGCCGACGTTTAGTCTTGAGCTGCGCCCATTCTTTGGTCAGGACTTCGAAAACGCCGGGCGTTTCGTAGCGGGCAATCCGTTTGCCTTCAGCAATCGGGCCAATCAGACCTTTAAAAACGGGAAACCCTCGCAGACTCAGTTCGGTGTTGCAATCGTCAACACCAATTTGCTCGTAACTCTTTGACAGTTCTGTGATCTCTTCGCAATCCTTGACGCGAATTGAACCATCAAATTCTCGCGACACAATACGAATTGTCTTGGTCGACATAAGTAGCGTTCTCCATGTGGAAACCAACCGGGAAAAACGCCCAGGACCCTCTACTCCATTTGTCAGGGGGACAACGCTCCTTCGTCACACTGGACACCTCAAGTTTATCGACTCAATGTTTCTCTGACCGGAAAAGTTTTCCACTGCCTGAACTATTCGAAAAACGTGGCGCAACCGGCAAGCCTTCTAAATCGCCTACGATCAAAATTTTCCGAAGTGCATTCCGGAAAGGCGCAGAATTCCGATTGTGCGAATCGGTGCAAAAAACTCAAAGCCAAGATTCAAAAGCGCGGAAATTTGTACTCCGGATTCGCGGGATCCCAATCGAGATCCGTAAAGCCTTTGTTGACCTCAATGTCTGAATAAAAATAGCGCTCGATCAACTCCGGCTCGCCACCTGGCGACGACGGCCAATCGAATCCCTCATAGCCAATCGGAATCTGGCGTTCAATGTCGACGTAGATGATCGCGAGATGAAAATCAAACGGCTCCTGCTTGATCGGATGCCGCACAATGATCTTCAAACAGCGGACTCCGTTGACATTAACATCGCGTTCAAACGATACCTCGCAGGTACCAACCTTGCGATCACGCTCCCCCTTCTCAATGACCTGATTCAACAATCGTTCAAGTCCCAATTCAAATATTGGATGACGATTGTCACCCATCGCCAGCGAGCCCTTGGGGTCAAGATAAAATCGTTTGATGTTCAACGTTGCCGGATGTCCGATCAACTTGCCGTCGTTCTGCCCTTCGATCCAGATGGCCTCTTGGCCCAACAGTTCTTTGGGCTTAAGAAAATGTGTGTAAATGCTGAAGGGAATCTTTCGATTTGCGTCGTCGCGAGTATGCCGAATTTTGATTTGCATGTATTGCGGCGCCCGCTGTTTTCCCGCGAAAGTCCGGATTTCATTCATCATCACGGCGGAGTAGTCGTCAACCTCCCGAAGCAGTTTTTCGCGTGCCTTGCGGGCCACGTCGAGAAACGGATCCAGCGGATGCTCGGCCGTGCGAATCGCTTCCTCAGATATTCCCGCCAAAATCCCTGGCAGTGGTTCGTTGACAACGGCATTTTCCGCATTAGCTTTCTTCGCGGCGCTGCTAATGACAATCTCCGCAGTTCGCGTTGGATCGACTTCCGGCCCGAACCAGCGTTGGTAGAAATAGATCGCGGCAATGCCGAAAACCGCCAACGCCAAAACGCCCAGACTACGGACCAGGCAACTCGGCCCCATCCGGAGCGGGGACGTAGTTTGTGGACTTGCTGACGATTTTTCATTCACGTTTTTGGAATCCGTCTCATTCATTTCGATTCGCACAATCGCCTGTTCATCCACTCAGCTCGATAAATTGACTTTGGCAGTTTTTAAGTCCAATCCAACTGCCTGGGAAATTGATTCTAAACCATGTTGACTTAATTTTTTCAGCAGTGTTCGATTGATCTTTCGCACAACGGTCGGGCCGCCATAGATAAACCCAGTGTATAGTTGCACCAGGGAGGCACCGCTCGTGATCATTTGCCAAGCGTCTTCGCCATTAAAAATTCCGCCGACCCCGATGATAGGCTTTTGGCCCTGCAATCGCTCGTACAACAATCGAACGACCGAGCAACTCCGTCCAAACAGCGGGCGCCCCGACAATCCACCGGCACCGATTTTGGAAACCGCAGCGGGTGACGTTTTCAAATTCTCTCGGGAAATCGTGGTGTTGGTCGCGATAATGCCGCTGACAAATGGCTCCGCAACAATCTCCGAAATTTCAACACTTTGCTCGTTCGTCAGGTCCGGTGCAATTTTCAGAAAGACCGGCCGCCGGTGACTGCCAGTTTCATTCGCGAGTTTCCCGTTCAATCCGTCGATCGACTGCAGCAACGAAACCAGAGGCTCTCGTTCTTGCAAAGATCGCAAACCGGGCGTGTTCGGCGAACTGACGTTGATCACGAAGTAATCTGCGAAGGGAAACAGGAGGCGGAAACTGAAGGCGTAATCTTCGTTCGCTTGTTCGTTAGGAATAACTTTCGTTTTTCCCAGATTGATTCCCAGTACAGACCGCTCCCGGAACTTGGCGAGATCGACCTTCGCCAGATTTCGCGCCGCGACCTCCGCTCCTTGATTGTTGAAACCCATGCGGTTAATCAAGGCTTCGTCTTGTGCCAAGCGAAACAAACGAGGACGCGGGTTCCCCGGTTGTCCCTGGCCCGTAATCGATCCAATTTCGATGGAGCCAAAACCGAGGGAGTCGAGCAAATGAAACCAACGAGCGTCTTTGTCGAATCCCGCCGCTAATCCAACCGGATTCCGAAACCGCAGTCCGCAAACCGTGGATTCCAACCGTGGATCGTCAACTCGGGCAAACCTTTCTACCAAACGTCGAGGTATCCCAAAGCGAGCAACCGACGCGTAGGCACCCATCGCAAAATAATGGGCGCGTTCCGCTGGCAGCATGAACATCAGCGGTTTCAACAATGGCCACATTCAATCGATCCCTTGTTGAAGCTCCGTCGTCGGCCTTTCGATCCCCATCCTCGATTACAAATTCAAACCGAATTTGTCTCCACCAGAGGGTCGGCCGGTACCGCCGCGCAGAGGTTCGTTCGAAGTTCGCGTGACGACCAAAGGACGGCGCGGTTGTTCAACTTCTTCCTCCACTGGTTTCGCATCCGATTTCCGTTCGGGCGGTGCCTGAGTGGCTTTCAATGACAGGCCAATTTTTTGAGACTCGCGATCGACTGACAAGATTTTGACCTCGACTGTATCTCCTTCCTTCACAACATTTTTCACCGCATAGACTCGGTGATGGGCCAGTTCGGAAATATGAATCAAGCCTTCGATTCCAACATCGAGTTGCACGAACGCGCCAAATTGTGCCAGCCGGGTAACGGTTCCTTTGACGAGCGAATTGACCGGGAACCGAGTTTCAATATCGTTCCAGGGATGCTCCATCGTGTCGCGATGCGAAAGCGAAAACTTTCCGGTAGCCGGATCGGCCTTTTCGATTTTGACTTTGACCTTTTGCCCAACGGTCAAGATTTCACTCGGATGTTTGACCCGTGACCAACTGAGTTTGCTGATGTGGACCAAGCCTTCGACGCCTCCGATATCCACGAAGGCACCGAAGTCCATCAGTCGCGTCACCAATCCGTCGTACGTTTGTCCAACCTCGATTTTGCCGATGGCTTCCTTTCGTTTTTCTTCGAATTCGCGGTCAAGGATCGCGCGGCGACTGAGCACCAGTTTTTTTCGTTGCGGATTGATCTCTTGGACAACGCATTGGAGTTTTTGGTTGACATAATCGCCGAAGGTTTCGACGCGGGCTCGCGAGATCTGGCTGGCGGGAATAAAGCCGCGCAGATTATTGACCAGAACCTCGAGTCCGCCCGTGTTGGCTCCGGTCACGCGGGCATCGACCACATCGCCCTGCTGCAGACTTTCCCAATCGCCCGAATCAACGGACGCGCCGGGCAATGAAAGGTCCCACAGGCCATCGTCTTCATTCTGGCTCTTGATGACCACTTCCACGAAGTCTCCGATGTTCGGCGGCTCCTTGAAGTTCCGCATGCCGATGACGCCCTCAAAACGGCCCTTCAGCGTGCAAAAAACATTTTCGCCGGCAACGCGGCTGACCACGGCTTTTACTCGACTGTGCGGCTCAAGTTCCTCCTCCGCAGTCACCTCAGATTTATTGATGAGGTCGTCCATCGATGTGCCCTGCAATGCCGCTTCAATTTCGGCATCGAGATTATCACCGAGTCCCAAAGTCGAGCGGATTTGCGGTCGTTGTGGTTCGGGCGTTCGCTCGACGGTGTCCAAGGCCATCGGCAGA
>JBEBGH010000116.1:0-14199 GCA_040081565.1 Pirellulaceae bacterium | reverse complement strand
ACAATCGACTAGGGCTCGCCCGCTGGATTGTTGACTCCAACAATCCGTTGACCGCACGCGTATGGGTTAATCGCGTTTGGGAAAAATTCATGGGGACGGGCATCGTCAAGACGACCGAGAATTTTGGCTCACAAGCCGAATGGCCGCGGCATCCCGAGTTACTTGACTGGCTGGCAGTCGAATTCATGCAACCCACTGCCCTACCTGGAGTGGATGGCGCACCCGCGCAAGCTTGGGACATGAAGGCATTGCAAAAGTTGATTGTAATGAGTGCCGCCTATCGCCAGTCGTCGACCTTTCGCATTCCAGCTGCGTTGCTGGATCAGGATCCGGACAACCGCTGGCTGGGACGCGGGCCACGGTTTCGTTTGACGGCCGAAGCCGTTCGCGATCAGGCACTTGCTGTAAGTGGACTTCTCGTAGAAAAAATCGGTGGCCCCAGTGTGCGGCCGTACATGCCTGACGGCGTTTGGGACGAGACGAGTGTCTATGGTGATTTGCGCAACTACCAGCATGACAAACACGATGGCCTCTATCGCCGCACGATCTACACAATTTGGAAACGAACGGCCGCCCCGCCATCGCAAATGTTGTTTGACGCGCCGAATCGTGAGTTTTGCACGGTCATCCGTTCCCGCACGAACACGCCGTTGCAGGCCCTTTCGCTGCTCAACGAAGTCACTTTTGTCGAGGCCTCGCGAAAGTTGGGCGAACGAATGTTGAGGGAAGGTGGAACGACGCCCCGAGAAAGATTGTCGTACGGTTTCCAGTTGGTAACTGCTCGTATGCCAACGCCCACGGAGTTTGAGGTTTTGGAGCGTGGTTTGGCAGAAGACCTTCAGAAATTCCAATCCGAACCGACAGCCGCGGAAAAACTTTTGCAACAAGGCGAATCCAAGCCATCGTCGGTCGACCAAGCAGAACTGGCGGCCTACACCTTGGTCGGAAACGTCTTGCTCAATTTGGACGAATGCATCACGCGGGAATAGCATCGGTTAATTCGTGAATGACTTTAAACACAAGAAGAAACAATGAAACCCGAAGCCTTGATTCGCGAACTCAATAATCTCAACCGCCAGCAATTCTTGCGTGGGGCTGGCGGAGCCCTCGGTCTGGCCGCGTTGGCAGCGCTCAGTGGTGGAGCGGCACGCGCTGCCACGCCAACACCGACCGTCGACCGCGAGGAACTTCCTCATCATCCGCCCAAGGCCAAACGAATTATTTACTTGTTTCAATCGGGAGCCCCCTCGCAGCACGATTTATTCGATTGGAAACCGGAGCTGGCCAAGAAGCATGGTGAAGACCTGCCCGATTCGATTCGCAAGGGGCAACGTCTCACGACGATGACCTCAGGGCAAGCGAAATTTCCAGTAGCCCCCACGATTTTCAAATTCCAACAGCACGGCAAGTGCGGCATGTGGTTCAGCGATGCGATGCCCCATATGGCGAAGCTGGCTGACGATTGGTGTCAAATTCGCTCGATGCATACCGAAGCCATCAACCACGACCCGGCAATTACTTTCGCGCAAACCGGCTCGCAATTGGCAGGTCGCCCCAGTATCGGATCGTGGTTGAGCTATGGCCTCGGAAGCGAGAACCAGGACCTGCCGGCCTACGTCGTGTTGACTTCGTTTGGGACGGGGCGACCGGACGATCAACCCTTGTACGATCGTTTGTGGGGCTCCGGCTTTTTGCCAACGGTTCATCAGGGCGTCAAGTTTCGTAATCGCGGCGATGCGGTTTTGTATCTGTCCAACCCTGCCGGATTAACTCGTGACGACCGACGACGAACGCTTGATCGATTGGCTGCGCTCAACGGACAGCATTTTGATCAACTGGGTGACCCGGAAATTCAAACTCGCATCAGCCAATACGAAATGGCCTTTCGCATGCAGGTCAGCGTACCGGAATTGCTGGATACGTCGAACGAGCCAGCGCACGTTCTGGAAATGTACGGGCCCGATGTTAAGAAGCCCGGGTCCTATGCCGCCAATTGTTTGTTGGCTCGACGCTTGGCCGAGCGCGATGTGCGATTCGTCCAATTGTTTCACATGGGCTGGGACTTGCATTCGAATTTGCCCAAAGGAGTTCGCTTGCAATGCCAGGACACAGACCAGGCGACAGCGGCGCTGATCACAGACTTGCGGCAACGTGGGTTACTTGATGACACGTTAATTGTGTGGGGTGGCGAATTCGGACGCACCGTTTATTCACAAGGCGAATTGACCGCCGACAATTATGGTCGCGATCATCATCCGCGCTGTTTCACTACGCTCATGACAGGTGCCGGCATTCAAGGCGGGCTGACTTACGGAGAAACGGACGATTATGGCTACAACATCGTCCGTGACCCCGTTCACATTCACGACTTCAACGCCACGATCTTGCATTTGTTGGGGATCGACCACACGCGATTGACCTTCCGTTTCCAAGGCCGCGACTTCCGCCTGACCGACATCCACGGCGAGTTGGTCAACGGAATCTTGGCTTAGTTCGCGCAGAAAACAGAATTTATTTTGTGACCGATTTGTTCATCCGCAAGTCTCGGAATCGACTGTCTCCTCCAGTCACAATGCCATGCCTAAAAGCGAATCAGCAAAATTGAAACGGAGTAAATTCTCGAGATTTTCAATCCGCACAATGTTATTGGCAATTGCGCTCGTGGCGACTGGCGTGACATTAGCCAATTGGTTGATACAAAGCGAAAATCAGCGGCGCGCGGCTCGAAGTTTGCGCGCGAGATATTCAGATGTGGGTATTTATTATGCCGAAAGCAATCTGCCCAGTTCGATCAGGACATGGTTAAAGACCAAATTGCCAGAGGATTACGTCGATCCGGTCATTCGCGTTAGATTCGGCGCCCAGATCGACGATATCGTTGAGAGTCGTGACGTCACAAATGATGACCTAAGATTGACGGCTAATTTTCGGTCATTGCGAGAATTTTTTTTAGATGAAATCCATCTGGAACATTTGGATGCGGACGTCTTCGCGGATTTTGAGCGACTAGAGGTCCTTCGTCTCGTGGATGTCCACTTCGACGGCAACTTCGGACTCGCGATTTCCCAATTGAGAAATCTCAGGCATTTGATGATTAGCCATTATCATCTTAAGAATTCTGATTGTTTACTTGATCTTAGGAACTTGAAACGACTTGAGTATTTTGAAATTCGTTGTCGAATACTGACTCGAGAAATCGTCGAAATCTTTTCTCAAATCAACAGTGTTACATGTCTAAAACTAGAAGCTGATCAATTGGAACCAGGTGGCTTGGCTAAATTCGCCAATCACCCGAACCTAACATCGCTTTCAATCAAATTGCGTGAGCCAATCCATCAGAATGACCTTAAATCGCTGGCCAAGCTGCAATCACTGAAATCTCTGGTTCTCGATTGCCCGCTGACTGATGCTGAGAAAACGTTTTTGACAAACTCCCTTCCCGGTTGCAATATCACGTGGCAGGCTTCGTTTTGAACTTCATATCGCGAATGGCAACGAAAAATTTTGGGATTAGCGTTCACGTCGATTTAGTCAAGGAAAAGCCCGTCGGGGTGGCCGACAAGCCAATTGCCAAATAATTTAGCGCCATTTCTTTTTGAATCGCCAGATAATTCACGTAACAAAGTGAATTCTCGCAAGTCTAATCACTGCTGACCCTCGTCGAATCGTGTTTTGGCGCAGTTTACGGAAGAAACGACATGGCTAACAAAGACGAATCCCAAGCGAGGCGAGCGTGGGTGCTCGAAGCCTTGGAGAAATTCGAACCGATGCTGATTCGTTACGCACAGCGATTGACCCAAGGCGATTGGGATCGGACGCGCGAAGCAGTTCAGCACACGTTCGTAAAACTTTGCCAGCAAGACCCTGACGCGATTGCCGAAAACTTGGGGGGCTGGCTGTGTGCGGTTTGTCGCAACAAAGTCTTCGACGATGCGCGTACCGCCAATCGCCAACCACAACTTGACGAAGCGTCTCTGGCATCGCGACCATCGAATTCTGACGGACCCGCTCATCGAATTGAGCAATCCGAGCTGATTGGGTTGCTTGAAAAACGAATCGAAAATTTACCAGCGGCACAGCGAAGTGCGATTGAACTTTGGCGGACCGGCATCAGCTATGCGGAGATCGCGACTCTGCTCGACAGGGACCAAACGGCCATCCGCGTGGCCGTCCATCGCGCGATCGCCGCGCTCAAAGCCGATCCGGCCATCGCCGCATGGCTTGGCGACCAACGAAACGAACCAGACAGCGTCGCGCACCCTGCACCACGAATCAACAATAGCCTGGGTGCGGTTTTGTAAGCTCCGACGGGACGATCGCAACAGACCAAATAGTTTTTAACTTCATCATTCATCGCGAGGACGACCATGTCCAAAAATCATAAACCAGATGACCGGAAAGAGCTTCAACAAGCCTACGCAACGGCAAATGCATTGGGCGAACTCCCTGTCGACGACGCTGGTTTGTTTGAGCTAAATCGTTTGGTGAACGGATTGTCCGTCAGCGAAGCCGAATCTCAATTGGACGAGACACGCCGACTGGGTCACCTGTTGCGTTCCGCTTTACCTGAAGGGACTTTTTCATGCGACGCTTCATCCGCAGAGTCTCGAAAATGTTCGGACCAAGTTCGCGAATCGGTTTTGGCCACTCTCGACGCGCAGGAAACCAAGCCGACTTTGAAGCCCGTCGAGCATGCCACTGAAGTGCCCGGAAAGAAGAAGGGTCGTCGGATCGTTGCTCGCCATTTGCCCTGGGCGATCACTGCCGGAATCATAGCTATTGTCGTTAACCTTTATTGGCCAACGCGACCTCAGCAGGTTCGCGAAGCGGCCTCACGAGAGGTTAGACCCAAGCCGAAAACGTCCGCGAATTCAGACTTACCTACTGATTTGATTGTGCAAACGATTAAACCCGATGAGTGGAAAGAAACTACAGCGTCTCCGAATCCAGATGCCAAGGGTTCCATCCGGATTATGCATGGCGTGCATTTGAGTGAGGTAACGCCTTCGAAAGAAGTTGGCGGAGTTGTTGAATCCAAGGAATCGGGGAAAAACCAATCGAGCGGTTCTTCGAACGCGAATGACCAACGATTGTTAGCTCGTAGCGTTGACGGCGTTGGCGACCGGATTGCTCCGCAGCTAGGCATGGGCGCTGAAAGTAATTCTGGTGTAAGCGCAGGTGCCCCCGGTGGATCCGACGAAGAAGAAGGCCGACGTAATTCTTCAAGAGGTGGATTAGGTGAAATTGTCGACCGAGGAAAATTCGATCGTGATGATTTAGAAGAATTAGAAAAGCGAAGTTCCGCGAACGAGTCCTACAAATCAATCCCCGAGAATCCGTTCTGGCGGCCGATTGGCGAGCAGGCGATGTCGACTTTCTCGATCGATGTCGATACCGCTTCGTACGCCAACACGCGTCGGTTCTTGAACGATGGATCGTTGCCTCCACCCCAGGCCGTTCGCCTCGAAGAGTTCATCAATTACTTCCACTACGATTATCCGCAACCCATAGGGACCGAACCATTCGCCGTCGATTTGAAGCTGTTCGGCTGCCCGTGGAATGCACAGCACTCGCTCCTTCGAGTCGGATTGCAGGGCCGCGAAATCAAAGCGGAAAAACGCCCGATCAGCAATATCGTCTACCTCGTCGACGTCTCGGGCTCGATGAGCAACGACGACAAACTCCCGTTGCTCAAACGAGGCCTGGCAATGATGGCCGACCATTTAAGCGAAAACGATACGGTTTCGATCGTCACCTACGCTGGCAACGCCGGAGTGCGGCTTGAGCCTACCAACGGTGCCAACAAAAAGAGACTTTTGGACGCAATTGATTCGCTCCAATCAGGTGGCTCGACCAACGGCGCTGCCGGTATCGATGTCGCCTACCGACTGGCCCAGCAAAACTTCGCGAAAGATGGCGCAAATCGTGTGATCCTGATGACCGATGGCGATTTGAACGTGGGCGTGACGAGCGACGAAGCACTCGTGGCCTTGATCAAAGAAAAAGCCGCGAGCGGGGTGTTCCTGACCGTATTGGGTTTCGGTACCGGCAACTTGAAAGACTCCAAGCTCGAAGGGCTGGCCGACAACGGTAACGGCATTTACGGCTACATCGACTCGATCCGCGAAGCCTACAAAGTGCTCGTTGAGCAGATGTCGGGGAGCCTTGTGACCATCGCCAAGGACGTGAAGATTCAGCTCGAGTTCAATCCCGCCCAAGTCGCCGGTTACCGCTTGATCGGTTACGAAAACCGCGTCATGGCCAATCAAGACTTTGCCAACGACCGCAAAGACGCCGGCGAAATCGGCGCGGGGCATACAGTCACGGCCCTGTACGAAATCGTTCCTGTCGGCGCGACTCTCGACACCGAAGCTCCGAATGCACCGACGCTCAAGTACCAAACCGTTGGCAACGCCGCATCAAAGGAAAGCGCGCCAACAAAGGCCGATGTCAAGTTGACCGAAGCGGCCGCGTCGGGCGAACTCGCGCGAGTCGCATTGCGGTACAAAACTCCGGAAGGCACCGAGAGCAGACTGATTGAGTTCACCGCCAAGTCCGAAGTGACACCGTTCAGCGAAGCCAACGCCGACTGCCGTTTTGCGGCTGCCGTCGCCGCGTTTGGGATGCAACTTCGCCAATCGAGTTTCGCTGGCACGACGACTTTCGACGCCATCGCCGAGATCGCCTCCTCCTCACTTGGCCCCGACCCCAACGGCCACCGCGCCGAATTCGTCGACCTCGTCCGACGGGCAAAAAGCCTGCAAGATCGCCACCAGAGATAGTTCCTCGACAAATTACGACAGCGCGAGATTCGTTTCAAATCAAAGCCTGGCCGCTTTCCTTTTTCGTTCGTCATTTTTTTCACGAAAAGCCAGAAAGTCGCCAAAAGCATCTTTTCCTTGCAATTTTGGCCATGGTTTGACATTGCGCGAACTCGCGAGATTTTCCGCACATTTTCTAAAAAATCTGAACTAGGTTTAGATAGGTCAGTCTTTGCACGAGGTCTACTGGACTCACTCATGTTAAGCGATTCACAACGCGCGCCGTCTCCTGAAATTGAGTTGATTGTCAGTAAGATTGAAGCGGAAAATGTTCGCTACAATTCCAACGAACGTCGGTCCGCACATCGGACACCCTTGGCGCGTCCGGTAACGGTTCATTGTGCGCAGACCGGCGAAGCGATTTCAGTGTTTAGCCAGAACATTTCGGGATCAGGTATTTCGTTGGTCTCCCAAAAGGAGTTCAAGGAAGGCCAGATGGCGGTCTTGCAAATTCATTCCCTTGAGGGAACTCACTACAACCTTTTAAGCGTCTGTCGCTGGTGCCGAAGCTACGGCAAGGGTTGGTTTATTTCAGGATGGATGTTTCAAGCGGTTGCCCGTCGCTAGGATTTGCGATCTTAGGTCGTTTGCACTTGGATTCGTAACTCGCGTGGGCCATTTACTGTGCTAAATTGGTCGTGGTAACAAAAATGTCACGAATACCCGACAGCAACACGAACCATGAACAGCTCAACCTCCTCGTCCGAAGCGGTTGTTGTGACGGGTGCTGCGGGACACGTTGGTGAGAACTTGATTCGTGAATTGGCGAAACAAGGCCGTCGAGTCCGTGCCATTCAATATCGTCGTCCGATTCAATTCAAGCATCCCTTGATCGAAATTGCAGTCGCCAACCTGCAATCCGCGGCTGACTTGGATCGAGTGTTTGCGAATGCGACGGCCGTTTATCATCTGGCGGCCGTAATTCCAGTTGGTACAGTTGGCCAAGCCGACTTAATCAACACGAATGTTGAAGGAACTCGAAACGTCGATGAGGCCTGTCGTCGTCAACGTGTTCCTCGACTGGTTCATTTTAGTTCCATTCATGCCTTCGATCCTCTGCCAATTAACGAGCCAATCAACGAATCGCGTTCATTAGTCCAGGAAAACTCTGGTTTTGTCTACGACCGATCGAAAGCAATGGGCGAACGAGTCGTTCTCGAAGCACAACCTGCCGGTGCAGATCGTCGCTCGACTCTCCGAGTCGAGAATCCAGGCTGTCACGCCTCGGAGATGCGTGCGACGGCAAATCGCCCATCTGGTTTGGATGTAATTATTCTCAATCCAACCGGAATCATTGGGCCCTACGATTTCCGGCCATCCGCAATGGGCAGAGTCATTCAGCGGTTGATGCAGGGTGAAATGCGTTTCCTGGTGAGCGGAGGATTTGATTGGGTCGATGTCCGTGATGTTGTCGCAGCGGCAATCTGTGCCGAGCAATCGGCCAAATCCGGTGAACGCTTTATCCTCTCCGGCACTTGGTTGTCCGTCGCGGATCTGGCCCACCAAGTCGATGAAATCGTCGGTCGACGTCGGTGGCGAGTTTCAATTCCGGCATCTCTCGCAACAGGAGGATGCGCGGTCTACGCGGGTCTATTGCGGCTCTTTGGTGTCGGTACGGTTTATACCCCAGAGACAGTTGCAATCCTGCAGCAACATCGTTTCGTCAGTTCTGCCAAAGCGGTCGCCCAGCTTGGCTTCAATCCGCGTCCGTTACACGATACGCTTAGGGACACCATCGATTGGTTTCGTTCGTGAGAATCCGAACTGAAAATTCCCATGTACGCCAACAGCCGCACCTAATCCAATAATTAATGCCAGAGATGATTCTGAAGCCGGAAACTTTTTTGTTGATTGTCGCCGGTTGGACCATGTTGGCAATCTTGGTGTTCATCTGGTTATTTTTTATCACTGCTCCGTATGGGCGGTTTGTACGGTCCGGTTGGGGACCAATGTTGGACGGCTCACTCAACTGGTTGTTGATGGAACTGCCTGCCCTGTTGGTCTTTGATGCCATTTTTATTTGGGCAGGACAATTAACGACTGTGAGCTGGGTCTATTTTGGTTTTTGGAATTTACATTACGGATACCGCGGCCTGATTTATCCGTGGTTGATACAACGAAGCCAACGCGTACCCCTGACGATAACGATGAGCGGCGCAAGCTTTAACGTCATCAATGCCGGGCTTCAGTCATTGTGGCTTTTCGTTTTTGCGCCTGCACGCCAAGTTAACTGGTTGCTACAACCTGCTTTTATTGTCGGGGCGGGTTTATTTCTGGTTGGCTTTCTGGTTCATGTACACGCCGATCATCGCTTGCGTCAGTTGCGAAAGGAACTTGGCCCGGGCTATCACATCCCCACAGGCGGCTTGTTTGGCTGGATCTCCTGTCCAAACTACTTTGGAGAATTCGTGGAATGGATGGGCTGGGCCCTGCTGACTTGGTCATGGTCAGGAGTCTCGTTTACGATCTGGACCGCCGCCAACTTGTTCCCGCGAGCAATCGCGATTCACCGCTGGTATCAAGAACGTATTGCCGGGTATCCCCGGAAACGGAAAGCGATCTTGCCGTTCCTCCTTTGATCAATTTGGAACGACCTCAGGGAGCTAAACCACCGAGGGTAATTGGAACCGCAGCAGAAAATTCCGACGTTGCCGCGCGAATCCGATTGGTAGCGGTCGCGGTAATAACCCAGCCTGATCCGGCAACCAACGGCATTGAAAAAGTCGGGTCAAATGCAGCATCGCCATTTGCATTGGTTGTGACCCGAATCGCTCCCACAAAATGCTTTCCTTCGCCAAATCCTGATCCGTGAGGTTCGGGTGAAACGAAAAATTCGACAATCACGCTGGTTGTCGGAGAAGTGTTAATTGCTCCTGTGACGCGCAAGGTATCAAGACTGCCCGCCTGGCCGCGAGTGAGTAACGCAGACTGAATAACAGGAAAATTTTGCAATCCATTTGCTCCTGAATCGACGTCCCGAAGATCGTTGAGCGTTATTCCCTCTTGAAATCCGGCCTCAATCAAGTCGATTCCGCCCTTGCCGTTACTGTGAATGGAGTTTCGACTGATTAGGAGGTCGGAGTAGGAATTGCCTACGCGAATGGCGTTTCCCAAATGACCTGCGATTTCGTTACGCTTGGAGATGGCGGCGCCCCCGATGGTGACTTTGGTGACCGGGCCTAAGTAATAATTCAGAAGGTTGATACCTGTAACACTACCAAGAACCGGTTGACCGTTTGCGTTCAATCCAATTTTGTTGCCTTCGATGGCCACATCATTTCCGGTGCCGTCGACTTGGATTGCGGTTCCAACCAGGTAAGCTGGTGCACTCCGTGGTCGAGCCACTGCCAAGATACCAGCGATGCGATTATTGCGCAAATCAACAACATGGTTTTCGCTGTCAAGCCAGATTCCGATTGTGGTCGCGGGATGGCCACCCGAAAGTCCATCGGGCGTAGTTCCGATCCAATTATTCTCCACGATTGTTCCCACGGATTCAAAAAGCTGAACAGCAAAGCCACCGGGAATGCCCTGGCTATTGATGAATCCTTGACCGGTGATGAAATTTCTTTCAGACAACAGCGGCCCTCCGATTCGATTGTTCACCGCTGGTCGACCACCGGCCATCCAACCCAGAACTCGGACACGATTTACTGTATTCCCAACAACGACATTGCTGTCGGATTGATCAATCTGTACATATCCGCCACCTTTATTGTTTTTCACGAGAGTGCCCGATCCACCGTAAATGTCGATTCCCATTTCCGAGTTGTTTTGCACCAAGCAATTCGAGCCTTCGATTCGTAAATTGGTTCGATCAAGCCCAAAGATCCGACAAGCATCCGCAGCGATATAAAGCCCGCCGCCACGCAAAATCACAACTTCGTTTCCGTTCGGGTTCGTGTTTCCAGTAAATGCGGTCTGTGTCCGCCCATCGATAATTACCTCGTCGTAGGCGTTGGCGTAAAACATCATTCCTGTGATGACAGCACGACCTGGGTAATACCACGGCAAATAAGTCCATTGACTCTGTGGAATCGCGAATCCAATGATCTGACGACCGGGCGTATTATTCGAGGCAATCATGGCCTCGGAAAAAGAAACATGTCCGTCCGGTCCAGGCAAATCGGCCACAGTCGCCGTATCCGGGTTCACATCGATGACATCACCATCCGCGATGTCAACGGTTATTGTTTGAGCATCGCAATTAGTTCCGGCCACTGATAACAAAATTAAGGACATTACCAATAATATTTTCCAAGCCACCGTAAACCCCTTTTTTTGAAGATCTTTCGCAGCCTATTTGCGATGCAAATCACATTCCGTTTCTTTAGCTAAGGCCTTAAAGAAACGGACTTGTCCGATCTATTTCCGTTATTGATCGCCTTTACCCACATGAAAATTGCATCACGTTGGAGAATGAAGTCCATTTCGATTTTGACTGTGCACAAGACGGCACAGTGCCATTCCGCTCACTCGCTATACCGAAATGAGTATTCACTTCTCGACAGAAAACAGAGCGTGATTGTCGCGAGCCTTCCGCCAGAGCGCATCGCATTTTCTGGCGAAAGTTTCTTGGCTACTCTTTCTTACTTTGTTTGATATCCCAATTGATTTCAAATCTGCCGGTGGAGTCGGCGATGCCGCTGCCCATGCCTTCGGTGTTGTAGCGCGCCGAGACTTGACCGAGGCGAGATACCGCAATGAGGCCGCCGTCGTCGGGATCGAGAGTTTTCTCCAGAACATTTTTGACTGCCGTGTCGACATCGACTCCTTTGTATTTCATTTGAGCCGCAATATCGTAGGCAATCGCGTGTCGAATGTACTGTTCGCCAGTACCGGTGCAAGAAACGGCAACGGTATTGTTGTCGGCGTAGGTCCCGGCACCGATGATCGGGCTGTCGCCAACGCGGCCGAACTGTTTGTTCGACATGCCGCCTGTGCTCGTAGCGGCGGCAAGGTTTCCGTGAGAATCCAAAGCCACGCAACCGACAGTGCCTTGGTAGCTGCCAATATCCTCAGCCAAACGTTCAGGCTTGAGATTTGATTTGTATTGTGAATTCTTTTGCTTCGCCCGGGTCTTTTCCCAAGCCTCACGGGTTTTCGGAGTATCGAAGTAATCGGGCGTCACCATCTCGACCTTCATCTTTTCGGCGAACTCTTCCGCTCCCTTCCCGATCAGCAATACATGCGGCGTTTCCGTCATCACAAGCCGCGCCAACGAAATCGGACTTTTGACGCGGCTGACACCGGCCACGGCCCCGCAATTCAGGTTCTTGCCGTCCATAATCGACGCATCCAATTCATGGCTGCCTGCCGCGTTGAAAACCGCGCCGACGCCAGCATTGAACTGTGGGTCTGCCTCGAGAAACAACACCACCTTCTCTACGGCGTCCAGCGAAGTGCCCCCGTTCTTCAAAATATCGACACCGATTTGCAAGGCTTTTTCCAGCGAAGCGTGTCGTTTTCGATTGGCTTCTTCGGTGAACATGCTCGGAGCGGATCCGGCACCTCCATGAAGTGCGATGGCATATTTCAAAGGCTCTCGTTCGTCTTTCCCTTTGTCTTGCGCTATCACAGTCAACTCTCCGCAACTGAATACGACCGTCAATATTCCAACAACGATAAGCCGAATCGGCCAATTGAATCGAACGCTTAAAAACATTGATAACTCCATTCCAAAGGTTTCAGGACCGCCCCTATTCTAAACTCATCGAAGCATTGATGTAGAGGGCTCAAATCATATGGGATTTGATACGGCCTAGTCAAAAGTCAGCGTCAACTCGGTTCGCGTCGGTCAAAAGAACGGCTTGAAGCTACTTCGTGTCACGAACGCTGATGGAATTGCCTCGAGCCGTTTGCTCAATCGTGACAATGGCTCCTTCCGCTTCGGCAGTGTCATCGCGAACAAAAGAAATTTGCGTTCGCTCGCCGATTTTGCTTACCCAGCGCAGGTCGTCCTTCGTCATCTGCAACTTCAATTCCGGGTGATTCGTCTGCAAGAATTTGTTGGCTTCGGCCGTAAGTGCGTCCGCTTTTTCAAGCCCCAGCGTCGCGATGCAGTGCAACGCCTTGAGGCGGCCTTCGATTTTGAACAAGCGGCCGACTTCCTCGATCGATTTCATCTCTCTCGCCGCCAAACCCAGGGCGTAGACCTCGCATGTATGCGAACCCTTCTCCGTCGTCAACGTAATTTCAGTCGTGGGCGCATCGGCAATCTGCATTCGATCGGGAATCGCTTCGATCCGCGCAGCGATCTTCTTGGAGTCTAACTCGTTGAACTTCTGCACATTGACCATGAAGTCGGCTAATTTCTCAACTTCGGCTGGGTCCAGTTTCACTTCAAAGATCGGTTGTTTGGGTTCGTTCTGTCCGGTGACCACACGGCCATCCGCATAGACTCGCAAGAACGGCGACGGCGTGAAGCCAACCGGATCGGGCGCACGAAAACCACCGGTATACTTCAAGACAATCACCGGTTGGTCTTTGGCTGCCGGGAATTTGATCATTTGCTTTTCTTCCTGCGCTCGAATGTTGAAGGATGGAATGAGTAAGCCGAAGGCACAACACAGCGCAAAGCAAAGACCGTTTTTCATACAAAAGCCTTAAGAGAATTTTTTTTGGTAGGAACTATGACATCAACCAGCTTGGCAAAACTCCGCCGGCGGGCATCTCAATGATACGCACGCGAGTCAACGACGGTACCGTTTGAAGTTCGTTGAGTGCCTCTACGGGTGGAATCGAATCGAGATTGAGGACTCCAATCGCATCCCCGCCGGGTTGGTGTCGATCGCGTCCAACGGACATTTGAGCGATATTCACCTGATACTGTCCGAAAATTGTTCCCACCCGGCCAATGATTCCAGGCATATCAGTGTGCGTAAAGACCAGCAGTCGCCCATCGAGGTAAGCCTCCATGCGATGATCGTCGAGCATGATCAGCCGCGGCATCTTGTTGCCGAACAAGGTCGCACCGGCGCGGGCACTACGCCCTGCTCCGCCGACTTCGGCATAGATCGACGACCGGAAAGCACCTCGGTCAGGGCTGCGGCGTTCTGTCAGTTCGATGCCTCGTTCGCGAAGCAGCAATTCTGCGTTGACGATGTTGACGTTTTCTTCCAAGGCCCGCTGGAGCAATCCCGCACAAAACGCTGACGTCAATCGACTGGTATCCAGTTCGGCAACTTCGCCGCGATACTGCAGCGAACAGCGTTCGACAACGCCTTCATGCCATTGCGACAGAAACATCCCAAGGCGATGAGCCGCATCGAGATAGCCTCGCATCGAGTCCAATGTCTTGGGGTCCATGGAAGACATGTTGACCGCATGACGAACTTCTCCGGATTTGAAAAAGTTAATCAACAACTGGATGCCTTCG
>JBEBGH010000440.1:0-3890 GCA_040081565.1 Pirellulaceae bacterium | reverse complement strand
GCGATGTCAGAGTCCTCAATTTTCTCGTCACTTCCGGCGATTTTGTTTTCCCCTTCCTTAGGGGACTTTTATTGGCTTTCGCTGGATTTGGATTTGCCATAAGCCAATTCATGCCAAATGTTGGGAGATTTCAGCCACGGCAATCCAATCCCGAGCAGGATAAAAACGCAAAAAGAAAGCCCGCCTAAAACAATCCCTTTCCCAGCCCCGCGTATCATCGAAACAGACAAGATCAACGAACCGAGCATACCGATTGCAACACCAACAAGAGGAGCGTAATCCTGGAAGACGTTAAGTACCTGAAAACCCGAGGAAATGGTCGCCAAAATCGCTGCGGAAAGTCCAATCGCAATCAAATACAAGCCCCAACGGACTCCATCTTCCCAGACAGTTTCGGGAGTTGGCGCAAATTGAATTGCTCCAGCCGGATTTGTGGTACTACCAGTAACATTGAGTTGATACCCCTGACGATTGAGCATCTGGGCTGCATATTGTTCGTAGGGCGACGACTGTGAATCGAGAATGGATAATGGGTCACTGGACGAAGCCGATACCGTTGCCACAGGCACTGGAGTCGACGTCGCCTTGGGTTTGGAACGAGATGGCTGCCTGGAAACTTCGTTTGACGGAATTTCGGCTAGTTGAGGCAAGCCATTGTCAAAAACGTCCGGTTCAATCTCAATCGGCATCGCGAGATTTTGGATCTGGGCGGATTCAATCGGCTGTAGTAGCTCAAGCGGTTCGATAACATCCGGTGAGATAACATCCGGTTCGATAATGTCCGGTTCGATAACGTCCGGTTCAAACACATTTGGGGTGCTTGGATGAATCGTCTCAATGGGCACCGATCGCGACGGCTTTGCTGACGGGCCGGCGTTAGCTTCCTGGGGCTTCCCTGCGGTTGTCTTGCTTACGCCTGTTTTGCCTACTGCCGACTCGACGAATGCGGGTTTTGATTTCGTTTGAGGCGGGGTTTGCGCATCGGCAGCAGCGAACTCGGATTTGACTGCGAAAGGGGGACCTAAGTTAGGTTTGCCAGTGTTGACTTCAGTGATGTTTTTCTCAGAAGGAGTAAGTCCCGGAATGAACTCCGGCTGGACAGTATCAGGATCACTCCCAGCCAGTCTGAAAACGGTGTCGCATTTGGCACAACGAACCCTGCGTCCAAGCATGTTCTGTTGAATACGTACGCGCCGATTGCATGAAGGGCAGGTAGCTGACAATTCCATTCGACCACCTTAATTGGAATCGAACTCGAACAAGATCGCCGGAGAACTTCAAGGCTACCTTCGGCCTCCGACGAAGTCAACAACTAGTTGGCAACTGCGATTTCATTTTCAATTGGGGGATCAAGGCGAGCGATAGCCTTCTCAATGAGCCCCAAGTAATCGATGCGTTCGGCTGCATGTTGGGTTGGATAGCCGAAGACAACACGGCCATCACACATGAAATAGACTCCGGGCAACTGGAAACTGTCGCCGGCTAGCTTTCCGATCCCATGACCTTCCTGCACGCCGGCCTGCCAGCCGCGCCGCAACACTTTCCATGAAAATAACTGGCTCCAGCGACCTCGTTCCAGCCCGAAGGCCCGATAGAGACGGCTCTGCGGGTCGCTGAAATGATGCATGTGATCGAGGTCGTATTTGGCCAGCATCCTCGTTCCCTCAAGTGGATTGCCCATGTGCACAATCGCCACAGAAATGCCCTTGTCGGAAATCCGCTCACGTAGGGCTTTAAGATCCCCCAGCGTTTCGCGGCAGAAAGTGCAACCGGAATGCCGCAGAAATATCACCATCGTCAAATTTCGATAGGAGAGTTTTTCGAGCGTCTCACCACGTTGACTGCGGGTCAAGCGAATCGCCTCGTCATACGTGGGGCATTTCGAATTCATGGCTGGATTGCTGTTCCAACGAAACGCACAGTACAGAATGGACGCAAACGGCACGATCCAAATCAAATCGTTAAAAAGAATGTTAAACCCAAACGCCAAAGGAATTCGACCAATGGCGAAAAAAACCAAGAACCCCAACACGCTGAGGACTTTCCCCACCAAGCCAACAAACACTACCGGCCAATGGCGAAAGGGGTTTTTCGAAACAAGCCAATAGCCGATCCCGTACGAGCCAACCAGCAGACCCAGCATCTGGAAAACTGCTGGCGGAACTGGTGATTCCATGCCTGAGATCTTGAAAATCAAATCAGGAGCAAGGATCGCAACCGCTCCCCACACGAGATTGTAAACAGCGGCCGCACGCAGGATGGGCGTAATCCAAGTCGGCAATTGTTCGGTAGGATTGGTGGAGTTCATACGAGGTTTTCTACTGGCTACTTCTTTCCATCACTCTAAGGCCGCATTTCGTCGACCAGGTTAACGGGTTCAGGGCTCCGGAACCGCCGAGACAGTGAAATTTCGACCGTCCACGCCACCGAAGTTCGTTCTTTTCGTCACATACGGAATTCTGGTTGGTCGATCGATCCTGCCTCCGGAAACACCCTTATCCGTCTTCAGATTTGACATCCGAAATCGCGGATAGAAACTGTTTCATCGAATCGAATCGCGCATCGGGGCGAATTTCCAGACACTTGTGAACCGCTTTCGCCAGTTTTTGGTTGATCTGCGGGCGGAATTTCAAAATACTCTCTGCCGGCTTTTGGTCGTGACTTAATGCACCCATGGCCGTCACATCCGACGTCCCCCAAGGATGCTCCAAGGCAAGAAATCGATAAATCGTGACGCCGAAGGCAAAGATGTCGACACGATGGTCGGTTGACCGGCGGCGGATAATTTCCGGGGCCATGTATTGCGGCGTCCCGGTGCGATTGCCGGGCAACCGGTAGGGCGGCTCATTCGGAACAGTGAGCCCAAAGTCAATCAGCTTCAACCAGGAATAATCGTTAAAGCAAATGTAATTGCGTGGGCAAATGTCACGATGAATGAAGCCCGCATCGTGGACGGCTTGCAGCCCTTCTGCCATTTGGCGGATCAAAATCAATCGATTCTTGATCAAACGTTCGTCGGGCTCGCGCAGAATCGTATTGAGCCCTGGTCCGTCGATGTATTCCATCAAGATGTATTCGATGCCGGTGGTGGTCTTCCCGTATTCGTAGGTTTTGGCGACTCGTGGATGATCGATGACCATTCCGATCTCGCCTTCTTCGGGTCGATCGAGTCCCTTGAAGCGATCGCGGAACAACGCCAACTTTTCCTTGTCCAACAATTTGATTCCGTAGATCTTGCCAGTCTTGATTTCGCGCGCAACGTGAAATTTAGACATTGTGCCGGCGTACGCATGCCGGTCAAGTTGAAAGCGGGCGGAGACATCGAGTGTGGCCGCTTTGCCTTTAAAGGCGTTTCGGATGCGATCAAGCAGCCCCATGTATCCAACCTTTTAATTCAACAAGGCCTACGATAATTCGCAAATCCCAAACGTTTTCCAACAGTTTACTTTCCACAATAGTCAATCGTACGAGCAATTTCTGCCTTTAACCGATCACGGGAAACAATGCGATCGACGAAGCCATGTTTCAGCAAAAATTCGCTCGTTTGAAAACCTTCCGGCAACTCGATCCGGATCGTCGCCTTAATCGTACGTGGACCGGCGAAACCAATCAGAGCTTTTGGCTCCGCAAAAATGACATCGCCCAGCGAAGCAAAACTTGCGGCGACGCCGCCCATGGTTGGATTGGTCAGTACCGAAATGTACAAACCTTTGGCTTCATGAAAGCGCGCCAATGCTGCCGACACCTTGGCCATCTGCATCAGCGAAAGGATTCCCTCGTGCATTCGGGCGCCACCTCCCGACCCACTAATGATAATCAGCGGCAAATCTCGCTCGGTCGCTTTCTCGGTCAGCCGCGTCAATTTCTCGCCGACGACAGACCCCATACTG
>JBEBGH010000439.1:0-3916 GCA_040081565.1 Pirellulaceae bacterium | reverse complement strand
GGGTCGGCCGTATAGTCCCCCATCGCCTGATCCCACGAATTCTGCTGGTCGATTTGGGGCAGAATCTGCGCAAGCCACGTCATCGACCCAAACGGCTGACCAAGATAGGTGGTAATCCCCGATGGCAATTTCTGCCGCGAAGATTCGTAGTTGTGAAGCGCTGTCCCAATCTGCTTGAGGTTGTTCGTACATTGCGTCCGCCTCGCCGCTTCCCTCACCATCTGCACCGCTGGCAACGTTATGCCAACGAGAATGCCGATTATGGCGACGACGACAAGGAGTTCGATGAGGGTAAAGCCTCTGAAAACTGAAATTCTTATTCTCATTTCTTACGCAATTCACGAAATCGGGTTGCATCTTCAACTGTCATTTCATCGGCCAAGTTTCTTTTTTTCCATATTGAACGTGATCTTTTTCAATACAATAACCACAGCTAACACTGCGTCCGCATCGCGCACTTCGCTCAGCTTCTTTTCAATCTTTTCGCCACTGTTCCGTGTTCGCTTCTTGTTCAACGAAAGTCCTTCTACCAAAAATATGCCTTGAGACTTTCATACCCCGCTGATCAACTTTCGGGGAACAGGCCAACATGTCACACTTTTTTGCCAAAAGTCTTTGAATAACGCCATACCAACATCGTTAAAATCGACGCTGTCAAACCGCCGTAAAAAAGCAGTGACCAAAGTCGCTTTTGAGGCAATTTCGGTTCTGGGAGATCATACGCAGACAGGAACGCTCTTTTTTTGGCTTCATTAATACCTTCTGTGGATAAGTATTCGTAAACTGTTTCTTGTCGCAGGTTATATGGACCGCCAGAATTATCGATGCGTGATGACTTGATCAACGATAGCTTTCCATCTTCAAGAGCATAGGTGTTCACAAGAGAACACTCTAGTTTTGAGGAAGTCAACCGATATTCTTTAACCCTCCAGTCATGTGCTTCCAATAGCAATACATGTCCACTGAGGGACGTGATCGATGGACTTGAAATATGTAAACGAGCGACTCTGCCAAGCATCGGATCCATTTCATAGTTAATCGACTCGACGTCAAATGTCTTTGTGTCAAGAACTTCTTCTATTGGCTTATTTAGCCAAAAACTAACTTGTTCATTATGATAAAGCCCTTTGTTTATATCTCGGGCAATCCCTTCAAATGACGACTGTCTGAGCCAATCAAGGTTTAGCGTGAAAACTTGATCATGTGTACAATTTGGGTCGATTTCCAGTGGAACCCATCTCCCATTCGTCAATTGAACAGAAAATCCATAATCGCCATTAAAACCGCTAGCAGTTGTTCGGGTTCCATCAGGCCATTCGGCGACTCGTTCCACAAGCACAATCCGACCGTCAGAAAACGTTTGTGTTGACGTTAGGTATTCTTTTGAATCAATTAGCGTTCGATGAATTGCCTTGACACGAGAATCGTTCTTGAATGCCGTTCGAATTGACAGCCATGATTTGGATGCTTTAACAAGCAACTCGGCAGTCGTAATATCCTGCCCATGCAAATGCGTTGAAAGGAAAGTAAAAAATAGCAAAGTTGAAACAGCCTTCAATTTATCGCTCCCGCAAATGCAAAAAACTACAAAAATAACAGCATGGCGCTCAAAAAATGATTCTATCAAGAAAAGCAATTGCCTTGCAAAATCGCAAGACGATCCAACCGGTCAAGCTAAATGAAGGAAGCATCAAATTTGTTCCGTATCGCCCAGCTTGCGCTTGGTGTAAAGCTGAGTTGCACCCAAGCAATCGCACGAAACGTTTTTAGCGTCAAAATCTAGCAATTGAGGAAAGGTTGGGGTTGGTTTTCTTCAGTCAAACAGTCAAACTCACCCCTTGCTTAGCAGATTACTGCAAAACACTCCAAATTTTCTTAATGCGATTGACTTGGGATTGGCCCTACGAACGTTCTAGAGCATCCGCTCTTTACGAGATGGATTTCGCCGTTAGTTTGGAAGGACTACGTTGCAGGGGCAATGTAGGCCAGCTGGAAGCTGAATCGGTACTGGGGCACAGCCAGCACAGTTCGTGCAATCACCTGCAGGAGGGGCAATCCTCGCATTGCAAACGCCTTGGCAAATCATGGGAGGTGCATTGGGAAGCTCGCTTGGATTTACAATCGGAACGCAAGCATTGCAACCCCAACAGCCTAGCGCCGGGCTCTCTGCGAACGAGTTTCGAGCCGCAACAATCGTGACTAACATTGCACTTAAAAAGGTGAGCGTAAACAAAAATTCTCGAAAAAACTGTCGCATATCAATTCTCCAGGGATCGGCCAAACAAATCAGCAGCAACTACATATTGCTGCGGTGAATCCAAATAGAACAAAACTCGCTGATGAAATTCACCTGCGAATTTTGGTTGAACTGTAACCTCGACAATCAACTCGCCCTTGGTTGGAATGGACGCGCCGACAAGTTCTTGTGGAACCACACAAGTGCATGATTTCCCGACACCGACAATTCTTCGTAAATCAGTCGAATGGTTTTTCAGCCGTAATTCGCATTGAATTGTCTCGCCTGTTTTTAAGAACCCCAATCTAACCGGGAATGCCTCAACATCGTGCCCAAGAAAAGTTGAATGAAAAAGAGCGAGAGAAGGGCCTGTGTGCAAAAGCGCGAAGCCACCAGCTCTTACAGAGAACCCAGCAAACCTGGCAATTTCGTTTGAGCTCAGGAAACGATTCGTAAACATCTGACGCGTAAATTCAGGTCGCAATATGATTGCTAATATCAAAGCAAATGCATCGAATGCGAAAAGGTAAACGGGGTCTATCTCAATCACCCCGGCGCAACCGCAATTCGATTTGCTAATAATCACGTTGTATCCCGAAACTGCGGTCATGACTCCAAAGAGCAAAACCAGTGAAAGCCATTTGAATTGATCGGGGACATACGAAAACACGATCCAGACAACGCCCGCTTCAGCGAAGACAGCGAGCCAGAGAAGGGGAAGTGAAGTTCCCGTTTTAATGTCGGCGAATGGATCGGTCAGCAGCAGGTGCAGCTTGAGAGCAGCGGTGACGACGAGAACCAACGCCAAGGCGATTGAAAGGGTTCGGAAAGATAACCACTTACGAATCATCGGGATCGGCCTCGCCTGTTCCCCAAATTTGAGTAACGGAAAAAGGTATTCGTTACCGCGACCGCCAAAAAAACTGTGTGAGCAAGGTTTTTGGCGATTGACTTGATATGGTACTAAAAAAAAAAAGTCTTTTGTCAAGAAAAATCTTGGAAAATCTTGAAAATAGTTTTGGCGTCGTTCAGAAGAGTGATCCACGGCAGCGTGCGTGTCTTGAATCCGTGAAGATCGGTGTTCATCTGTGGCCAATCAATCTTCGGAAGCGAAAGAGAAAAAATTTTTCTCCGGTTGCGCATACTGCGCCAGGTCAGCCACGGATTTCACGGATTTGCACGGATGAAATCGTGCTGTCATCGAAGGTGGATTCTTGGTGCATTTCGCGCAGCCTAGTCGAATGGGCTCTTCAAACGGCAATTGATGGATTTCATCTCCATGCGATTGACCATTTGGCATGACATCGTCGCCAGCCAAAGCGTCAAACGTTTATTGCAATCATCCGTGAAAATCTGCGCCCATCCGTGGCAAATCGGTTATCCAGAGACCGTCTGAGAACCGCCACGGTTCGCACGGATCATTACGAAAAGACTTGAGGGTGACGAACTGCATGGTAGAGTATGTAGAAAGAACACCGGCCCCAAATGCGAAGGAATGGGCAAATGGAAAATGAAACGCGTAGCAAAAATTCTGGCCTATGGTTGCCAACGGGACTGTTGGTGATTGCGTTCGGCCTGCTCGCCTACGCCATCTACGATTGGCAAATGTCGCCGTCGGCAAAAGTCCTTTCCAAAATCGCCTTCGAACCGTTTCCAGAATTTGTCGAGGGAGCGAAGGAG
>JBEBGH010000438.1:0-3917 GCA_040081565.1 Pirellulaceae bacterium | reverse complement strand
ACGGGGGCGGAGGGTGCTTTCCAAGCCTAAACGGGCGACCGTTTTCGCGGACCATGACTCATCTCCCAAGGGACAACCACGTATGACGCTGCGGCGAATCGCCGTTAATTCTAGTTCACTTTGGGGCTCGTTCACATAGTCGATCCAATTGGGACTGCGACGCACAGGCCACGGCGAAAGGAGTTGTTTTTCCTGGCCGGTTCCCTGAGCCCAACGCCACAGACTGCTCCACCGCCAATCCTGAGCCTGCGCCACCAAATTCGCACGCAGTGCATTGCGTTCGACGTACCGGCAGACCGTAAGGAAATGCTGGTCGTCCTGAATGGGGAACGACTTGAACCGCCCCTGATAAACGTGACCCTGACCGGCTGAATTCCGGTGGGCATGCCAACGCTGCGTGTGCGTGAGCGTCAACCATCCCGTAAAGCGAGACAACTCGCCATCTTTCTGCGGATAGACCAAGAGATGCCAATGATTGGGCATCAGGCAATAGGCCAGCAGTCGGGTTCGCGTTCGCGCCACCGCCTGTTCCAGAATTCGCTCAAAGGCCTCGTAGTCGGCGTCCTTTTTGAAAATGGCCATACGGCCATTGGCACGATTGAGTACGTGATAAATCAACCCACCGTCAGCCGCTCGTTTTGGTCGTCCCATAATCATGCCAAGTTACCAACACTAATCCCAAATGGCAATATTTGGTTCCTGACACCTTTGTTTTGCCTGACACCTTTGTTTTGCCCTTTGTTTTGCCGATGACACCTTTGTTTTGCCGATTGTGGGGGCGTTGCTCCTCTTATTCGCCATTACAATGCTATTCGGGATGCTGATTGTCGGATTGACCTTCACACAAATCGAATGGCGAGATTTTGAAACGCCGAATCCAGAATGGTTTTCCCCCAGGGTCGACCAAGCAGTTGTCGATTTTCTAAATAAATGGCAATGGCAGCTCATTGCGGCTTACGTTGTTATTCTGTTTGTCGTTTTTCCGCTCTGTCTTAGTTATGCCTATCAGCATGCTTTGCAAAAGTACCGTCGGCGGGCAAACCTTCGTTTTCAGCAATACTATCAGCAAGAATGGTTGAACGCTTCCGAGGACGCCAAGAGAAAATTAGCTGCCGATCACCAGCCGATTCCGGTTTCGGCGTCAGGCGAAGTTGCTGGGGGCGCGTGACAAATTTCGGAATCGCCCGGCGCGTCACCTCGGACGTACCACTCTATTTCCCCGTCTCAGGAATGCAGTAAAGTTTTTTCGCTCCACGCAACAAAAGCGATTGGCCAGACACGGCAGGAGTTGACTAGAACAAGTCGTCAATGATCTGGTTCGTCGCGACAATCTTCAATTCCGTACCGGTTTCCAAAACGAGCGTCTTTCCGCTTCATAGATCATAAAAACCCGTTCTTTTTTTGTCTGGAATTTTCATCAACTGGCACATCGGCCCCTTCGATCAATTCTTTTAACGGATTGCGAGGCTCATTGGTCGATTATTCCATGATCAGCGCAATGTTCGAAAAGCAGGGCTAATCAGGTCGGGCGAGTACCGATTCGAGTATTTCAACCATTTGGAACAAGAACGTTAGGTTGCAATTGAAATAAGAAAGAAGCATACTGCCAACGACTTAATCGTCCGTTCCCAACGCGTTACGACGCTGGAGAAACCAATGCGAGCCATTCGATTGTTTTGGAAAAGGCTAAATAAAAGTCATGAGAATAATAATGTGAATGGCAAGCGAAGAAAACGGCTAATCGTGCCGGTTAGGAGTGTGAGAAGTCGGCTGGCTGCTGAGCGGCTGGAGGATCGACTTCTATTGTCGGGCGATTTTGCGTTCGCTGAACAACTGGGTGGAACGGGGAACGACGGGGGGCGATCGATTGCCACTGATGCCGCCGGGAATGTTTATACAACTGGATTCTTCGGGGGTACGGCCGATTTTAACCCGGGGGCGGGGACCTTTAACTTGACCAGCGCAGGTGGCAATGATGTCTTCGTGTCCAAGGTGGACAGCGCGGGCAATTTTGTTTGGGCCAACGCACTTGGCGGGACAAGTTATGACCATGGCCACGGCATCGCGGTGGATGGATTGGGGAATGTTTATACAACAGGGTTCTTCGAAAGCACGGCGGATTTCGATCCGGGTCCGGGAACCTTTAACCTGATCAGTGCAGGCTTATCTGACACCTTTATTTCGAAATTGGATGGCGCGGGCAATTTCGTCTGGGCCAAGGCACTTGGCGGTGCGGGTGATGGAAGTGGTAGCGGCATCGCGGTAGACGGATTTAGGAATGTTTATACCACGGGATACTTTGTGGGCACGGCGGATTTTGATCCAGGCGTCGGAACCTTTAACATGACTAGCGCAGGTGGAAATGATGTCTTTGTATCCAAGCTTGACAGCTCCGGCAATTTCGTTTGGGCCAAGGCACTCGGAGGGGCAAGTGGAGACACTGCCAACGGAATCGCGTTAGATGGTTTGGGAAATGTCTACACCATCGGGAACTTCAATGGCACCGGGGATTATGATCCGGGCTCAGGAACTTCTAACCTGATCAGCGCAGGAAACGATGACGTTTTTATCTCCAAGCTGGATAGCGCGGGCAATTTCGTCTGGGCCAAGGCATTTAGCGGTGGAAATGATGAAATTGGCCAAGGCATCGCGGTGGACGGATTGGGGAATGTTTATACCACCGGATACTTCTTCGGCACGGCGGATTTTGATCCGGGCGCGGGAACCTTTAACCTGACCAGCGTTGGCAATTTTGACATCTTTGTCTCCAAGCTGGACAGCGCCGGCAATTTCGTCTGGGCCAAGGGACTGGGGGGGACAATAGGCGCAGTTGGCTACGGCATGGCAGTGGACGGATTGGGGAATGTTTATACCACCGGGTACTTCGTGGGCATTGTAGATTTTGATCCGGGCGCGCGAACCTTTAACCTGACCAGCGCTAGCAGCGCTGGCAATTACGACATCTTCGTCTCCAAGCTGGACAGCGCCGGCAATTTCGTCTGGGCCAAGGCGCTGGGGGGAATAAATAGCGATTATGGCCAAGGCATCGCGGTGGACGGATTTGGAAATGTCTATACCACTGGAAACTTCCTGGGCACGGCGAATTTTGATCCAGGGGCAGGAACTTTTGACCTGAGCAGTGTAGCAGGAAGCAATGACGTTTTTGTCTCCAAGTTGACACAAGATCTCTTGATCTCGACTCCTCTGACCGGAGCGGTCAATTGGGTACTCCGCCGACATGGCGCAAACATTCAAATTTTTGATGCGGTGGCCAATGCAGTGATCGATCAACGCACCGCCAACTTGATTCTGGGGGTCCAAGTCAATGGAGCAGGGTCGGCAATCGACAATCTGACGGTCGACTTTCAATTCGGAGGGAGTTTTTCATTCCCCAACGGAATCCGTTTCATAGGCAATACTGGATCAGATGTGCTGAATGTCGTGGCCTCGATCGTCGATCCCCAAGACATCATCTATCGCCCCTCCACGATATCGACAGGAATCAGTCTGCTCGACGTGAGTGGGAGCGTGATTCAGTTTTCAGGAGTGGAGTCGGCGGTTGTCAGTAAAGTGCGTGAGCTCAAAATCGAAACCCAAGGGAGCACGGATTTCCTGAACGTATCGGCAGCAACTGGGTTCGCTGGAGCTGCGGGGAGTAAACTAAGCGGCACGAGTAATGGAGTCTCGATCAAGCCCATCACGTGGAGTGATACGAGCAGCGTTCGAATCGACACCGGAGCCAAAGACGGCGCGGCGGGGGCGGCTAATGACACGTTGACCTTTGCAACAGGCAGCCTGGATGCCGTCGGAATGAAGAACTTGTCGGTCGAGACTGGTAAAGGCGCGGATATTTTGACGGTCAACAGTGCTGATTTGGGCTTGCCGGTTGCGGGGGGCAGCTTCTGGTTCTTCGGGGG
>JBEBGH010000437.1:0-3923 GCA_040081565.1 Pirellulaceae bacterium | reverse complement strand
TTGGCATGCAGGTCGATCTCGCAGTAGAATGAATGCTGGTGTTGATAAAATTTCATCATGCGTCTCCTGGGTGGGGGTGAAACGGTTTCAGCTGCGAATCTTTTCGCTGTGACTTCAAACATCGGCCACAGACGAATTTTCAGGCCTCTAACTGATTGGCAAAACCGCCTCACCCAGCGAGGCCATGATGAGTATCAATCGGATGCACCAAAGTCGGCGAGCGGTGCGTTTTGACAGTGGACAGATCATCGCGCCGACTTGGTGATCCGTTACGTTCGTCGTGATAGGATGATGTGATGGACACTGTTTATATTGAAACTTCAATTGTCAGCTACTTGCGGCAGAAGCCAAGCTCGCAAGTGGTCGCCGCAGCGCGGCAAATCCTCACGCATCAGTGGTGGAATCAGCATCGACTCAGCGATGAGTTGGTTGCGTCGCAATACGTTATTGACGAAGCATCTGCTGGAGACGTTTTGCTCGCGACAGAGCGGCTCGAATCGCTCGATGGCATTCCGTTGCTACCTATCACGCCCGAGGTTCCTCAAATCGCCCAGCGAATCATGGCGTTGGGGGTGTTGCCTCCAAAAGCACAGGTGGACGCACTCCACATTTCCCTTGCTGCTCATCACAGGATACAATACTTGTTGACATGGAATTGCAGGCACATTGCAAACGCGAGAATTCTCCCGAGAATCCATGATATTTTGACGGATATGGGGATACCTATTCCGATAATTTGCACCCCCGAGGAGATGCTTGGAGATGAAACCGACGAAAGCGGACAAAACGATTGATGAAATCCACGAAATCCGTTTTGAGATTTCGGATCGGTTTGGAGGTGACGTGTTTGCCATCGCTCAGGATGCGGCTCGCCGACAATTGGAGTCCGAACGTCCTTTGTGGCGACCCAATACGACGAACAAACCGTTGCCGCCAAGCGGCGGGGCAGGCGTTTCACCAATGGACACTACTTCTCCCGCCGCTGGCTGAACGGCGGCGTTTGCCACTCTGAGCGTTTCATACTCCGCGAAGGAGGGAGTGGAACCACGAAGGACACGAAGAGCACGAAGATGGAATTCGAAGACCTTTCGAATCGCGTGATCGGCTGCGCCATCGAAGTTCACCGGCATCTCGGTCCCGGATTGCTCGAATCGGCCTACGAACAATGCCTCGCTCATGAGTTGAGTCGCAACGGGATTGCATTTCAACTGCAGCATCCACTACCGGTACACTACAAAGACGTTCGGCTCGATTGTGGATACCGAATTGACATTCTCGTCGAGAACCAGCTGATTGTCGAACTGAAGAGCGTCGAGGAAATCAAGGGCATTCACGAAGCCCAACTGTTGACGTACATGAAATTGGCGGGAGTGAAGATCGGATTACTGATGAACTTCAACGTGACAAAACTGAAAGATGGCATCCATCGTTTCGTACTCTGATTCCTTCGTGCTCTTCGTGTCCTTCGTGGTCAGATCATGGGCCACGACGCTAACTCCCAATCGTCGAGATGGGGAACGACCGTGGCGAGCCCTCCCTACACCACCGGACATGCGGGTCCGCATCCGGCGGTTCATGCCCATGACGGGCGTACACAAAATGTTGGACCGAAGCCCCCGTCGGTCCGTTTCGAAATGGAAGCCTTTTTGGGCGGAGGTTCGGTCAACATTGGCGTTCGCCACTTGGCGCGTTTCATACTCCGCGAAGGAGGGAGTGGAACCACGAAGGACACGAAGAGCACGAAGATGGAATTCGAAGACCTTTCGAATCGTGTGATCGGCTGAGGGAAATCAAAAGGGGACATTCTACTTTTTTGGCAATTTGGGGTATCAAAAGGGGACATTCTACTTTTTTGGCAATTTGGGCCTGCCGGGTGGAGGAAGGGAGGATTTAATTCAAATTGCCTGCCGGTGGATGTCAGTCATTGGGGCCGCAGCGCTGCGTCCCCTTTTCGCGCCTGCTCCATTGCTCAAACGGCGTCGAGTTCTTCCTGCAGGCGGCACCAGCGTTCTTCGGATTCGGAAAGTTGAGAGGCGAGGGAGGTGACCTCGTTGTGCAGTCGCAGGGCTTCGGTGGGGTCGGTGGTCTGCATTAACTTTTCGTTCGTCTGACGTTTTTGATCGTCCAACCGAGCGATGGTTCGTTCGAGCGTCGTCATTTCCTTGCGGATTTCCCGTTCGGTACGGCGGGCGACGGTGGGGGTTGCTGCTGGTTTTTTGGCTGCCGCAGGCATGGCGGCCAATCGTGTGGCAGTCTCCCGTTCGCCATCGTCGATCTCTTTGTTGACCATGTACAAATACGAATCGTAATCACCGCGATAGTTAATGACATTTCCGTCGCGGACTTCGACGATGCAAGTTGCCACACGCTTCATAAAGTGGCGATCATGGCTGGTGAAGATGACCGTGCCCTTGTACTGAATCAGAGCATCTGCCAGGGCTTCGACGGTGTCGACGTCCAAGTGGTTGCCCGGCTCGTCGAGAACAAGAATGTTGTATTGGCTGAGGAGCAATCCGGCCATGCAAAGTCGCGCGCGTTCACCGCCGGACAAAACCTCAATTCGCTTTTTGACATGGTCGCCGCGGAACAACATCGCGCCCGCCAGATCGAGAATCGCCTGGTTCTTGGTACCCGCGGCCGCGTGGTATTCCAGATAATCGAGTACCGTTTTTTGCTGCGGCAGGCTTGAGTAAACATGTTGGGCATAAACCCCGATCGAGCAACCGTAGCCCCATCGGACTTCGCCTTCGATCGGTCGCAGCGAATCAACAACCGTGCGGAGGAAAGTAGTTTTGCCTTGGCCGTTGTCGCCGACGATTGCCGCGCGCGAGCCGTGTTCGATCTCCAGATCAATGTTGCGAGCGACCACGCGTTCCGGGTAGCCGATCGCCAAGCCGTTGCATCGCAACGCCGGACCCTTGCGCGGTTCGACGATCGGTGCGGTGATAGTTGCGGTCGGTTCATCGCTGGCGATATCGGTCAGTTCCAATCGTTCCAGCTGTTTGCTTTTGGATCGGGCGCGAGTCGCGGTACTGGCGCGGGCTTTATTCTTGGCAATAAACTCTTCCAATTGCCGTCGTTTGGCCAGCACGGCGTCGTTGGTGCGCAGGTTGTGTTCCAATTGCTGTTTTTGGAATTCCAGAAACGCATCGATTTTGCCTGGAAACATCGTCAGCTTGCCGCGCGACAGATCAAGTGTGTGAGTGCAGGTCGCCGCAAGGAATGCTCGATCGTGTGAGACAATCAAACAAGCCTCTTTATAATTTCGCAAAAAATGCTCGAGCAGAATTTGCGTTCGCAAGTCGAGGAAGTTCGTTGGTTCATCGAGCAGCAGCAGATTGGGTTCGTGCAGCAACAGTGCTGTTAGCTTGAGCCGCGTTTGCCAACCTCCGGAGAGCTTGGTCACAGGGCCTTCCAGATAGGCCCCCTTCAATTCGAATTGTCCGGCGACTTCGCCACATTTCCAGTCGGGCTGGCCGCTGTCCCTCATCAGGAATTCGATCGCTGTTTCCCCAGGCTGGAAGGGATCGTGCTGGCGCAAATAGCCGAGCCGCAGCTTGGGGTGGCGAATTACTTCGCCCTTATCGAGTTCTTCTTCACCCAGCAGAATTCGCAATAGAGTCGACTTACCGGCACCATTCCGACCGATAAACCCAACCTTGACGTCGTCAATAAGCGTGGCTTCGGCCTCGTCCAATAGGATTTGGTCGCCAAAGCTTTTGGAAGCGTTTCTGATTTGTAATAAAACAGCCATTAATCGTCCTCTTCTCCAGGGGAAGTATCGTAGGAAGCGAACGTGATTTGGTAAAGACGCGTCATTCGGCCCTAGTGGTTTGTCAGCATTGAATTTTAGGGTAGACGGATTTCAGTTTGCAACGAGCGTCCTTGATTTTCATTTGCCAGTCAACGCCTCGCTGAGTTTC
>JBEBGH010000436.1:0-3933 GCA_040081565.1 Pirellulaceae bacterium | reverse complement strand
CGATACAGCAAGCTAATGCCCAATTCGACTTTCTCGTCGGCATTAAGCGGTCGCGTTGTATTTTCAGAATCGGGTTTAGCTGGTTCCATCAGTCGTCGGTTTTCTTGCAATGATCAAGCGCACGGATTGCAAACGCGGGTGATCGGGAAACAGCGGTCGGCATTGCACCTGAAAGCCGGCTGGTTCCAACACCTGTCCCACGTCGGGCCAGAGAAACGTCAAATAGTACATGATAAAAGGCGGTTTGACGACCCAATTCCGCAGCCACATTGCCGCATTAAACGATCGCGAGAGCCAATACGCCGCAGACAAAAAACCGGGACGCGTGGTCGTGACCAGCACCAATCTCCCCCCTGGTCGCAGCGCGCCAAACAATCGACGGCAAAACTCGTGTTCTTCGTTGGGTAGTAAATGACCGTTCGCGCCGAAACAAACCGCTAAATCAAATTCCGAATCAAATTCCATTTTCAAAACGTCGCCCAAGACAAACTCAATTGCCGCTGATCGCCCCGACGAGTTCGGACGCAAGTTTTCCTCCGCCTGAATCAACATGCCGCGACTGAAATCAAGCCCTACGATGCGTGACGTTACCAAATCGGACAGCGATTCAATTCCCGCTCCGGTCCCGCAGCACACGTCTAACAGATCTTCAAAGGGCCCCAAAGGCTGCAGCTCCCGGCGTACCGCATCCAGGATGAACTTGGGCGTTCGAAAGGGGGTCACGTCGAATTTTGGCGCCAGCAGATCGTAGCCTCGCGCGGTTGACGAAAGCGCCTGCCGCGTCAACTCCCAAAACGTTGGCCCTTGCGGGTGGAACATGGAACTTACACTCTCGGTTTCGTTCCGCCTTGCGACTTATCCTTCAGACGCTCTTGCAGTGCGGACAATTCTTCGACGCGACGAATTTCCTCAGCCATCAACCCGGCGTACAAACCCGCAAGTGAAGAATAAATGACGAAGGCAATCACATGACATATCGCGCCCAGTAAACAAAAGAGAAAGCCGTCTGGAAGCAAGATCAATGCGCCGATCAATATCAACATCCAGAGCAAGAGACTCATTGGCACGTAACGCAACCATTTGGACTGGCCGCCGCTAACCATCGATTTCAATTTGCCCGAAAAAATCTTGACTGGCGATCCGTTGAGATAACTTCCCAAAAAGAACGGCGGAGCAAACAACATCCCGAAAAACATCGCCGTCAATCCCAGACCCAAAACTTGCTCGGTAATGAAAAATACGAGCGTGCCCAAAAACAAACCCGGTAACGACGCGAACCAAAACGCCGTCAGCATCTGCAAGAAATGCGTGAAGTAATCTCCCACCGTAACCGGCGTCCAATCACTCCAACTCGGTCGGCGGTTGCCTCCGGCCTCAAACAGAAATCCACCGATCGCGAACAGGCTTCCCCATCCTGCGAGAAAGAAAATTAAGCCTGGCAAACCCGCGAGCACGAACCACAACGACTGCGTCGCTGGCGTCAGTGACTCGTCTGCGGAAGTCCGTGCCACAATATCGAAAAGCCAGTAGGCAACCGTTAGTGCCAAGGTCACAAACATGAGCCGCACGAGCAACTGCAAATCACGGAACATCGCCGCGATCCAATTGGCCGTGCGAGTATCAGCGCCACTCAGTGAATCCAGCGTCATCCCCAGCGGATTTCGCTCGCGCTCCAGCTCGGCAGGGTCGATCGTTTCACTCTTCGGTGCCTGGTACGGGTTACTGGAGGACGGGTTAGCAGTCGTCGCCGCACCGTTTGGAACCGAGCGGGCAGCTTCGTTTGATTTTCCGCGCGGGGCTACTGTTATTGGCTCTTCCTCGGGAGTGTCTAACAACTCTGGCTCCACGAGTTTTGGTTCCTCGGAGAATAAATCAACGTCCTGTAGTTTAAGCTCGCCTTCATCGTGATTGTCCGCAGAAGTCTTTGGTTCCGGCCGTTTGACTTCGATTCGCGAGACAGGGGGGGGCAAGGGAGCCAATTGTTCGCCAACATCGCCGTGCAATTCTCCAGTCGGGTCGGAAAACTCTCGATGACTGGCCTTGCCGGTGAAATCCTCGAATCCGTATTTGTATTTGACGACTTCCTCGGGCTCCGCCAGTTTTAATTCGCCGGTTTCATCAACGGTTACTTCCAATGCTTGATTTGGGTTACGCAATTTGTCGTAGGCGTTACCGACCGAAGGGCCGCGCGGCACCGCCAGAACGTCAGTAAAACATTCGGGACACTTGAGCATGGTCCCTTTTTTGCTGTTTGGAAAGACAATTCTGGTGTCGCAGACTCGACAAGTCACGGCCGAAGTATCATCGACATCGACACTCATGTCATGGTCATCCAGCCGAATCGGCGGCAAGGGTTCATCTGACCGTTTCGAGTCTCTCAATTCCAGCTGCAGCGAATTATGCAGCTCAGCACCGACTTCTTCCACTTGGAATGCCGGTCTTGTCAGACTCGGGGCTGCTGGTTTTGCCGGAGTCGGCAACGGCTCAAGATCCTCGAGCGGAGGATGCGCCGGTGTGGTCGTCTCAGCATTTTGATCTAGCAGTTGCTCGATTTCGTCTTTGGTCGGGGCTTGGAATTCGAAATCAAAGTCCATCGGCCGAGCAGCATTGTCGGCCGCGCCATCCGACATCAAATTTTCGATCGATTCTTCAACATGGGTCAGCGGCACGAGGACCGATCGCTTGCAATTGGCGCAAACCATCCGTGCGCCGACCTGAGAACGTCGCGCCTCAAGTTCTGATTGACAGTGGGGGCATGTAAACTCAAGCGTTGGGTCGTTTGCCAATGTTTTGTCCTCAATGCAATTCGCTCGCGACCGAGCAGGAAACGAGAGTTTCGAAGCCGATCAACGGGTTAATTATAAGTGGAAAGGTCACCGGTTCAAAACAATGGCCCTCGAAAGTGGACGCAAACAAGGGAAAATACAGAAGGAGTTTCGCTCGCGTGTCCGTTCAAGTGTGAAAACAGGTTGAGTTTGACGGTTGGTCCTGACGATGGAAGTCATTTGTCAGTAGATTGTATGTTGGCCACTGCGAGTCGATTAATGACCGAGCGGGCCAGGGATGCAGCGCAAGTTAGACCCTTATTTGGATAGGCTCTTAGTCCTTTTGGAGCAGAGATTCGATGAAGTTGATTCGCGTGGCCGCAGCAGCCATCAATCAAACACCGCTTGATTGGGAAAGCAATTTTCAAAACATGCTCGCGGCGATCAATCAAGCTCGCGCGGACAAGGCCAGCATCTTGTGCCTGCCGGAGTTGTGCATCACGGGTTATGGATGCGAGGACGCGTTTCATTCGCCGGGAGTGCAGGAAATCGCACAGGAAATGTTGCGGCGTCTTCTACCGGCGACCGCCGACATGATAGTTTCCGTAGGCCTGCCACTGATGTACGCGGGAGGATTATTCAATACCGCTTGTCTGATTGTTGATCGGCGAGTCGTCGGCGTGGTCGCCAAACAACACCTGGCCGGTGACGGAATTCACTACGAGCCGCGCTGGTTCAAGCCTTGGCCCCAAGGTGTTCATGGGAAGATCGAGTTGGGGGGACAATCGCTGCCAATTGGCGATATTTTTTTCAATGTTGGCGGCATTAAAATCGGCTTCGAGATCTGTGAAGACGCCTGGGTCGGAACTCGCCCCGGCGGCAGTTTGGCGGCGCGAGGCGTCGACGTGATCTTGAACCCCAGCGCAAGCCATTTCGCGTTCGACAAACACGCCGTGCGACGCCGGTTTGTCCTGGAAGGCAGCCGAGCGTTTAACGTGACTTACATTTACACGAATCTCGTCGGCAACGAATCGGGCCGGGCTATTTTTGATGGCGATGTCATGATCGTGTCGGCCGGCTCCATGGTAGCTCGCGGACGACGACTTTCGTTTAAACCGGTTACCGTCACCAGTGCCACGGTTGATATCGATTCAACGCGAATGATGCG
>JBEBGH010000115.1:0-14377 GCA_040081565.1 Pirellulaceae bacterium | reverse complement strand
ACCGAAACGTTCCGGGCACGGAGCGGCCAAACAGGTTCAGCGGATTATCCGGCGTGGCTATCGCCACGTGGCTGATCTCGATCTTTCCAAGTTTTTCGATCATTCATGTTGATGCCCCTGTCGATGAGCCATTTTGTGCTGAAACGTGGAAATAATGGATCGGAACTCTGCCAGCGTTTGTTCAGTGTCCGGAAACAGATAACATTTGAGTTCCGGATCCTTGACGGGTTTTATCGTGCCGTGCTTGATGCGGTCGTGAATCCAATTTGGCGACACATCGAGTTTCTTGGCGAGCATCGGGATCGTCAGGTAGCCTGCCTTGCGTCGTGGATGCGATTGATGTTGCCGACGCAAAATGTTCTTCGAAAGACGGACTCCTCGAACGGTGCTTTCAAGAACCTTGTCGCTTCTGGGTGAGCGATGCCCAAGCCTGGTGAGATGCGCGGCAATCGCTGCATCGGAGTCTCCTTCGCGTGTCATATTCTCGATGATTGCGGTCATCTCTTTCGAACTTGAGAGCCACGCGAATTTACCAACCGTGACACAAACAACGTCACTGGTCGTCGCGCCGCCGCGCCAGACGACTCGTGTTTGAACTTGGTCGTGCGCGGCACGATGAATTACCACTTTGTCAATCAAACTGCGGAGCAACGATTTCTTCTGTGTTGAAGATAACAGGTCGCCTTCGTTCCAAAGCTCAGGTAATTGTCGGCCGACATTCTTCAACATGTCGATCACGTCTGCTGGGATCGCGAACACAGGAGCCTTGCATTCGTCTTGCTCAAGCGTCTCCTCGATGTTTTTCAGCTCTCGTAGTGAAGCTTCCCAACGACGCTCAAGTTCACCAGTCACCAAGCGATTATCAGGATCCGATTTCATAAATTGACGCTCTGCCAATTGCGATTCGTAGCGCAATCGTTCGACTTGTTGACGACGCGCCGCCAGGAGCTTTTCATAATCTCGATCGGTCGCCGCAAGAGCTTCGTTGGCAACGTCAATCTCAGAGTGACTTAGCACGCCGAAGAACCACTGGACAACTTGGCCATCGATAGGATCTGCGGGAATGCGTTGGCAGGTCGACCCGCCAGTTTGTAGCTTTCGTTGATTGCAGATGTACTGCGTACCGCCCTTGTATTGGACGCATAGTTTGTGGCCACACTCACCACAGTAGAGTAATCCATGCAGCAACGCCTTGCCCTCGCGAGGAATGCCCCGCGTTTTGTTGCGAGCGTATTCGCTGTAGTTATCTCGAAGCATGGCTTGAATCCTTTCGAAGACTTCCCAGGAAATGTACGCTGGAAACTTGTCGCGAACGCAATATCGCCACTGATCCGGCGGCAGATTCGTTCCGTGCATTTTCCCAGTGTTTTCGGACTTTTTCCAGCGGGTTCGACCGTAGGCAGCGGCGCCTGTGTACGCCGGATTCTTCACGATGGAACTCACGCTGGCGGCGGTCGCTCGCTTCCACCGAATGTCACCGTACCGGTCGCGTCGCGGAAGTGGCAAGTCGTTCTCGATCAACCAACGGACGGTTTGCGAAATTGACTTACGTTTGAGAATGGTTGCGAAGATCAGTTCGATACGTTGCTGGACTTCAAGACTCGGGTGCTTGACCACGATGCCGGAATCCAAGCGGACGAGTCCTGTGGGTAACGTCAGCTCCAACTCACCGCGTTCGGCTTTGCTGAAGATGCCTGCCGTCAAGCGAGCGCGAATGGTATGGAGTTCCAGCTCCGAAATCTGTCCTTTGAGTCCCAGAAGTAATCGACCGTTAATCGAACTCGGGTCATAAACACCATCTCGATCCCCGATCAAGCACTCCGTGCGACCACAAAGATCAAGCAGTTGATACCAATTGGAACAGTTGCGAGCCAATCGCGTGGCGTCAAACGCGAGAAGAATTCCTGCTTCACCCAACGCAATGTCGGCAACTAGTTGCTTGAACCCTTCGCGTCCTTCGATCGTGGCTCCGCTGCGACCGAGATCGGTGTCGATCACATCGACCTCCGATTCGTGCCATCCGAGTGCGATCGCTCGGTCACGTAGCGCGTACTGCATTCTCTGACTCTCCAGGTTGGTGAGTACTTGATTGGGACTGGACTGCCGGATGTAGACTTTCGCACGTCGCCCGAGGTGTCGCGCCTGAATCAAATCGGAAGTGTTCATTGATCATCTCCTTGATCACCATGCGGAACTGGTTTACGACATCTTGCCGTTGTTGTTGGTTGAACGATGACCATACCTGGTCGACTTGGGATTCTTGATTGCTCGACACAGCGCGTACTCCTTCGCGAGTTCCAGAAACTGAACGACAGCGTCGGTGTTCAGTGTGGCGCGAGGCGAGTGATCGACCAATGTCGAAAGCGAAGTGGCGCGCAGCGGTACTCGCAGCACGACGTCATCTTCGGTGCGTAGAAAGACATGTGCAAACCGTGGGTCGGTGCGTGCAATGGATTCGATCCGCAGCCGCTTTCCATACAGTGGCTCGCGCGGATCGGTCACCTCGGCCCATTGAATGCTAGCATCGTCCGGGTCGTGGAGATGGGTATTAAGAGATGTTGTCGTTCGACCGCGTGCAGCATGACGTTCTCATGTCGCGTGTGGCGCGAAAGGTCACGGACGAGCGGATGCTGCGCCTGATTGGCAACTACCTCCGGGCTGGCGTGACGGTCGATGGTGTGTTGCAACGAACCGGTGAAGGAACTCCGCAAGGCGGCCCCGCATCACCCCTGCTGGCCAACATCCTACTTGATGACCTGGATAAGGAATTGGAGCGACGGGGTCTGCCGTTTGTGCGCTATGCCGATGATTTCGCGGTCTTCGCAAGATCAGAGCGCGCCGCACAGCGGATCATGGAATCGGTCACGCGGTATCTCACCGCAGAACTGCGACTGGTGGTCAACCAGACCAAGAGCCGCGTCGTCACTTGCGACCAGTTCGAGTACCTTGGGTTCTCGTTCAAAGGCCGACCAGGAACGATTCAGGTCTCTGAAAAGTCAGCTCAGAAATTCAAGCACCGCATTCGCGAACTGACCGGTCGAAGTCGAGGCATCTCGATGGCTCACCGCCTGAGTTTGCTGCGAAGCTATGTGCGGGGATGGATGGGTTACTTTGGTCTGGCAGCACAATTGAAACTGTTCGATCGGCTTGACCAGTGGCTTCGTCGCCGGATTCGCGCTTGCTATTGGAAACAATGGCGGTGTCCGAAGCGGAGGCGAGAGATGCTCATTCGTTTGGGTGTGCCACGTCGTCAAGCGATCCGTCACGCCCGCAGCCGCAAGGGTCCATGGCACATGGCACGGTATTTGATCGGTATAGGCCATTGCCCGTGGAGTTGGCCTGACCAACGCGTGGCTAGGCGAACAGGGGTTACTGAGCCTCAAGACTCTCTGGGCATCGCTTGCCCGTCTTCATTGAACCGCCGGATGCGGACCCGCACGTCCGGTGGTGTAGGGAGGGTCACCCGCAAGGGTGACCCTTACCTGATTATCCCCCGCCTCGGGGAAGTTCGGAAAATCGCAAAGCACCATTTGAGCGTAACAAATCGGCGATTGCATTGTGTTCGCCGATTATTGCCCAGTCAAGATACGTTTTGTCGGCGTCCTCTGGAGTATTGACGTCAGCGCCTCGGTCAATCAGCAAACGCACAGCGTCCGGCTGCAACCAAGTACAGGCAAACCCGAGCGCGCGCTCATTAGAATCGTTGACGGTCTCGATACAAGCGCCGAAATCGAGCAACAAATTGACGAGAGCGATATCACCATCAGCCGAAGCCTGCATTAACGGTGTATTCGCTCCAGGAGCGTCGCGGCAATCCGGCGAAACGCCGCAGTCCAAAAGCCACCGAACCAAAGATGGACGGCACCAAATTGCGGTAAACAACAAAAGCGAACCGGTCGGGTTCAACAATTGCGGCCGTTTATTCATTAGTCGTCGAAGTCGCTTTCGGTCACCGCGACGAATGTAGAAGTCGGCTTTGTTCCAAACGCGAAGTCCCATACGCAATTGTCATTGATTTCCGGGATAACGACTACGATCATCCTGCCCGAACTAATAAACTATCCATCAGGAAAACCATGCAAGTCGGGCTTGGATGCATCGTTTTGTTCGCTGATTTTCTCTTTGACCCATGAGTCAAACATTCCAGGGTCAAAATCATCGTCCATCACGCTCAGGTTCAGATTGTATTCGGAATCTGGACAGAAATGTTGTTTGATTCCAAACGTGTCGCCGGTTTTCGCGTGAGTTGTTTGGGAATCGACAATATCTGCAAGTATCTCGAAATCCAGTCGAGGTGCGCAGATTGCATTTGAATTGAACCCACGCTCACTTGGGACATTCATAATTTTCAAATAGCAGTACGGTCCGTAATGATCGTGTTCGTAAAGCAGGTCATTTCGAATATCCGCCGCGAATTTGCGTAGCAGCCCGGAGAAGCGACCAATCCCAGTCCGTGATCCCGTAATTGTCCAAACGCGACGATCATCATTACGATCGTAATGGAAGCCAAGCTCGCGCCATTCTCGAATTGTCGCCTTGATGATGTCCATTTTGTATCAGCGAACGTAGAGTTCACCAGTTTGTGGGCAGAACCGATTGTATCAAAAGATGAACCGTTTTCCACAAACTGGTGCAACGTTTTGTTGAACTGGCCGTTTGATGGCCCGAGGCCTTTCGATCGCCCGAGGCCGTTAGATGGCTTGAGGCCGTCAATTTGGGAAGCTGAGGAAAACGCTTTCTGCGTGTTCCTGGTTTTGAGGGGATGGCGTTATTGTCCGTGCGCGTTCGGCTAGGAGTTGGCGCACCGGTAGCGCGAAATTGGGGCGACGGTTTTGATTGTCAGGCGGGATCAAGTCATTCATTCAGTTTCCTTTCGGCATCAAAGCAGGTGGTCCGCGTTCTGTGGGTTCGATGACTTCGTGTATCAGTTCTTTGCCACATACAGGACAGCGAGTCGATTCCTTGCGCCCGATCCGTTCGCAGAATTCCTGCCAGCGCATCGGTTGCAGTTCAGCTGCTTGAATGGCTGACTGGCCACACTGCTGGCGAGCCTGATTGAGTTCCTCGCGTTTGCAACCCGCATACAGGCCGTAGCCCCGGACCGTTGGCATTCCCCGTGGCACGACATGATTTAAGATGCGTTCCAGGAACGTGCGCGTCGGCAAGCGAACTTCGCCATCACACGATTCGCCATTGCTGCGACGACACCGAAAACGGACTTCATCATTGGACACATCCATGATTCGATGATTGGATAGCGGACCGCCTTTGAGATAGCGAGCCAGATAGCGAGCCACGCCCATGCCATGCTTGTAGCGCTCCAGCAACTTGACGTTCAGCGTCTGTCGTCCCAGGCGATTCAAAAGACCACGACAGTGAGACGCTGAAACATCGGGAGGCAATCGAAGCTCGCCCTGTTCCAAAGCACGAAGAAGTTCGGCACGCAGCTTCCCGCGATAGATCATCATCAATACTTTGCGAGGCAACAGGCATTCTTTGACACACTTCCGCCAACGACCGTTTGAATCCAGCCCCCCAGCGGTGACCAGCACATGCAAGTGGACATGGATGGCAAGGGATTGACTCCAGGTGTGCAACGCAGCCAACAAACCAGGCCGGGCTCCCAGGTACTTGGGATCTTCCAGGAGCATTAACAATGACTGCGAAGCCGCTGCAAATAACGCTTCGGAAAAACGCCGACGGTTGTAACGCCACAAACGATTCAGCGGTTGAGGCACCGTAAACACGACATGATGATGGGGGCAGTCGAGCAAACGCTGCGACCAACCCGAAAGCCACTTCTCACGCGACAAGGCAGCACAGTTGTTACAAAACCGATGGCGACAGGAGTTGTAGCCCAAGCTCAGTTCGTGGCCTTCGACACACCGAATGCGATGCATGCCCAAACGACCCGTGCGACAGCTCGTGATCGCATTGGCCGCTCGCCACATCTCCGGCGCAAGATGTAGCGACCGCGCATGCCGAGGAAAAAAACGCTGAAAAATCTGCTGGACCGAAAACTTCATACATCAAGTAAAACGTTTGGAACTCACTCCCCTTCGGCCAGTTCAACGCCACCGATAACCCAGCGGCGGCAAAAAAACGTTGATTTCAGGAATCGCCCGATCCGCCGCTTGGGTTCATCGGATTGTTCGTCGATGCTGCTTGGAGCGGTCGGGATCGACGGATCAACTCGACGTATTCCCGTCGCTGCCTAAGTTCAGAGCCGACGTCGATCTTGTTCAATAGCATTCTAGCAAACTCAAATCGTTTTGGTGTGAACACGTTTTGTTCAATCAGTATTACGCAGCACTCTGCCAGATCGAAAATCTGTTGTTCCGATTTCTCTTCCGTGTGAAAAAGCAATTCGTAGCGTTCCCGAAGTTGTGCGATTCCCTGTTGTGTCTTTCGGCATTCGGTGCATCGGATACAGTCAGACTCCAATCCAAATCCCAATTCTTCGTACCAATGTTTTTGCTCTTCGGCAAAGAAAATGAATTGTCGTTTACAGTCTCGACAGCGTCGTTCCAGGTCAAAGTAGTGCGTAACCGGTACCGTCGCACGGGTCTGTTTTAAAGGATCCGCGAGGAGCGCCGTATTAGGAATGCGTTTCGTGCCGGAGGTATACGCAGAAAAGTCACCATATGGCCAGCGTTTGCCGAGAATTGATTCGTATTTGGCAACAATCTCTTTATGTGTCGTCGTGTTCCAATGCAGGCAGACATCGGCATCCATCGGGCTGGGATTTAATCCAGTGATGTTTGGGCGCCGACCGTATCGAGGGTGATCGACAAATTCGCGGTACTTGTCAGTTTTTCGTTCCATCATACGTTATCGACGAACGCCACGATTCATCGAGTCGCGGCAAGTAAAGTTTCCATTTCGAGGACCGTCGTCCGCGACTTCGATGCAATCGATTGTTCGTCGATCATTCGGAGTCCTTGGTTCGGTTGGGCCATCCTCGCGTAGTATCCGGTCCACTTGGAGGATCGGTCAAGTATACAGCATGAATCGGTTCCGCAATGGGTGTGAATGATGGGTCGCTTACATCAATCGGCGAACGCGTGCCACGGAAGTAAACCGTTCCGCCATGTGCAACAAATGCTCGCAGCGCCTTTCGGACCAATTCAATTGCGAGACACAACGATTGAAACGAGTCTTCCCCACCATGTTGAGTTTCGGGAAACAAAGGCTCAAATGCGATTGGACATTCAACGCAACTTCTTCCACTCTTCGTGGTTCGTTCCACAGGACGACCGATTTGTACCGTTGCGACGAAATCGACGCCGTGTCTGTCCCGACAATCGAACGTTGTTGTCGCAATGATGTTTTTCATTTGCCTCAATTCGACGAACGACCAAGTTGACCGAGTGCCGTCGTTCAACTCAACGTCAATTAGGGCGGACCAACGGCACTTCGGTCCAACGGATAGTTATCATGCCACTTCGGCAGTGGTTTGCTGGTTGTTTCTGAGTGAACGTCCAAGGATCGGAGCAGCCAGCCAACCCAAGCCTACCAGCATGGGTAGTATCGCAAATGTTCCGGCAAGTGTCGAGAATCCCGCAATCATTAACAACACGAACATGGTCAAAACCGTATACAGTGCAATTGATGTTCGTCGAAACCGTTGCAAAAAATAGCCCGCGATACACAGAATTGCGATGCCAACAAAAAAAGGAAATGGGGAAGGTCGATCAAGAGTAAACGAATTCACGCTTTTTATGTCGTGCCATTCGCCGTAAGTGTTTGGGACTGTTTGTTCATGTCGAAAATGCGTCATCGAGTTAATTTTGTCGTTGTGCCAAATCAAAAGATGATAGCCATCCGGGCCAATCAGGAATGCAGATGGCTCGAGTCGATTGCCATCCGCGTCACGTTTGGGCGCGAGGCTAAAAATAGATTTCCCGTAGCCATATCGACCAATTTCGTCGACGCGCGAGCCGGCGTCACCCACATTGATCGTGACCGTTCTAGGAAGGATCGCAAATATAGACACTGCTGCAGCGATCACAATTGAGCCAGAGATAATCGTGACAGCATTCATGGCATGATAACAATGTATTTATCCCGCCAATTGCCCCGGATAAAATGATTATCAGCGGGATTATCACCGGGTAGGCTGAATTTTATCCCGGTGTAGAATCAGACGCAAGCTGTTTTTGGCTAGACCGAGATAATACGCAAGACGACCAGATAGGCCTGGTTTTTGAGGCAAATCCCTTGTATTCCTGCGCTTGTTGATAATCCCCCAATTACCAAATTATCCAAAATCGGTTATGGGCAAAGCAGAATTTCTTGAGAATGCAGGAGGGATGGGCCGAATGAGGCTCCCGCTCCCTTTCGGTCAACCAGGTGCGGCAATGAAGTGTTCGTCCGCTATACGCGATTCAATTCGTTGGCCGGTTTTAGATGGCGGGGAGATTCCTCTTTTTCGATTCAAATTGGTTGCGGGCAATTTGCCCACGATTATTGGCGAAGGGGAAGAAAATCCGGAAAGTTCTAGTTACCCTCGCGTTTGAAATCGAATTTTCGCGGGGTGCCGCCCTTAAGCTGGCCGACTGTCGCGGTCAGGCCGCCATCGGCGGAGAGTTCATAAGTGATTCGCTTGGGGCTATCGTGGCGTGGGTTTTCGAACACGGCCCGCGTTGGACTGACCTCGGTGAGCACAAACTCCGTGGCTGTCTTGCCGCCGGGCTGCGCGATGTAAACCAGACCCCCGTCCCGTTCAACGATGCGCAAGAATTCGAACGCAAACATCTTCCCGCTGGTGTTGACTGAGCGAGACACGGCGAGCATTGCACCACCGCCCGGCGGACTCCAGCGTTCTTCGTTCGACGACCCAGTGCTGCGCGTTCCGGTCCACGCACCGGCCAGCCAAGCCACGTCGCCGATCACGGCTTTTGCCGGCTCAGGCATCGGGATGTCCTCGGCGTGGCGGTAAAGCCCAATCGACTCGCTGATGATCGCGGGATCAACAATAACCGTCACAAGAAGTCCGTCCGCCGTCGGGCGAAAGCTCCTGCGGATCGATTTTATCGACTCGGGCGAGCTGCCGGCCAGGCGTTCGAACGTCACTTCATACTCGAAAGTTCCTTCTTTCCATGAGCCTCGGTAGCGGGAGATCGTTTTTGGTTCTTTGATTTCCGTGACCGCGCCGTCCAGCGCGATACGAACATCTTTGTGACCAGAGCCATGCCCGTTGAGGACAACCGCAGCACCGCCTTCTTCGACGCTCATCGAGAACTTGGAGGCCATGGGAGGGCCCATTCGTTCAAGGGCGCGACCCTCGGTTCGATCCTCGACGAAAATCCACTCGCCGCCCAACCCACTTAAGTCATCGGCCTGAGTTGCCCGCGCGTCAGTGGCCAGAACGATCAGGAGCAAACTGAAGGTTGCCAATACTGTTGCGAGCCACGTCTGCAGGTTCATCGAGAAGTCCTTTTTCAAGTTTGGTAATCGACGCTTCATCATTGTCCTAACTCTGTTCCGTTCTGCAACGAAGGCCTATCGCGAGCCCTTCAATAATTCCTCGACCGCGGCCTTGAGTTGCAGGTCATCGCCGCGAGATAGTGATTGCGGGTCGTTGACGATCAAAATATCGGGCTGCAGTTGATTGTTCTCGAGATACTCACCGCCCATCGTGATCATTCCGACCTGAGGGATTCCAAAGACGATCGACGGATCAATCTGGGTTTCCCACCAGACGGCGGTTGCGGTTCCCGGAACGGGGGAGCCAATTAATTTCCCGACACTTTTTTCTTTGAAGGCCCAGGGGAAAAAGTGTGCGTCGCTGTAGTTACTTTCGCTTTGCAGAACGGCCACTGGTTTGGTCCATTTGTTGATCGGCTCGCCGCCCAAGCCACCGTTTTCATGGCCGCGCGGAGCGAATTCGACGTAGCGCTTGCCGCTGAGGAAGGTTGCCAGATCTTCATGCAGCCATCCGCCGCCGTTGAATCGCGTGTCGACAATCAAAGCCTGTTTTTCGTTGTTCAGACCGAGGACTTCGCTGTAAACACGGCGGAAGCTGCCGTCGTTCATTCCCCGCACGTGGACGTAACCGACCTTGCCTCCGGAAAGCTCTTCGCATTTCTTGCGGCGAGTGGCGATCCAACGTTCGTACAACAGGTTCGTTTCATCACCAGTAGAAATCGGGCGAATGGTTTCTTCCCATTCCGATTGATCGGCGGAATTCGCGAGAGACAACCGCACGGGCTTGCCGGCCATTCGATTCAGCAGTTTCCAAGGACTGACGTCGGGGGTGAGTCGTTCGCCGTTGATGTGAGTGATGATCACGCCCGGTTTGATTTTCGATTCGGCCGTATCGCATGGACCGCGATCAATGACCTCAGCGACTTTGAGGCCGACGTCCTGATGTTTGACATCATAGATGAGCCCGAAAGCAGCAGTCGCGTCGCCATCCCGACGGTTTGGACGATGCCGTCCGCCGGTGTGCGAGGCATTCAGTTCGCCCAACATTTCGCTGAGCAGTTCGGCGAAATCATTGTTGTTATTGATCGATGGCAGGAAGGCGATGTAATAGGACTTCATTGCGTCCCAATCCACGCCGTGCAATTTCGGATCGTAGAACTTGCATTTCACTTGTCGCCAAGCATGTTCGAAGATGTAGGCGCGTTCTTCGGGGCTGTTCACGGTCATTTCGGCCGAGTAGTTGATAGGCTCTGCCGAGGCCTTGCCACCTGACGAAGTTGCGGCGAGGTTCAATTTCGAAATTCTTCCTCCTGATTGGAACAGGAAGGCGCCCTTGCCGTCTTTCGTGAACTGCACGGATGCTCCGCCACCACCTCCGCCACCACCGCGTCCGTTGTCGCCATCTCCGCCGCCAATCGGAAAGATATTGGTTGTGGAGCGGTCGCGGACCTTCGAAAGCCAAACGCCCCATTTGTCGTCGACTTGGGCGGTGTAGATCAATTGTTCGCCATCCGGTGACAAATCGAACGAACCCAAGTCGGACGAATGCAGGGTTAGCCGACGCGTACGCAGTTCCAGGTCTTGCAAATCGAATTCGATCGGTTTGATTTCCTTAGGTTTGCCCGCTTTCGAATCTTTGCCGCCGGGCTCTGAAGTTTTTTCGTCTTTGCCCGCCGATTCATCTTTCTTCTCGGTGGATTTGGCATCGTCTTTGTCTTTTGAAGAATCTTTTTTCTCGCGGCGTTTTTTAGCAAGCGCCAGTTCTTCCTTGCTCAAGGTCGCTTCGTCGAACGCCGCCTGGTTGACGTACAGCGCCATCACATCTCGTTCTCCGCCCCAGCTCCCATGGCTCTTCTCGCCGAAGCGATCTGTGCCAAAGAGCACTGCCGTGCCATTGGAAGCGAACATCGGATTGGTTTCGGCGTAGCCGCTATTCACGAGGTTGGTGACTTCGCCAGTGGCCAGATTGATCGCACCGATTTCTTTAGTCCAAGATTCGTGACCATGATAGGTCGTTACGAGCCAGCGGCTGTCGGGTGACCAGCGGTAATCGATGTCGCCGTCGGTGTAGGAAAAGTTCGCTTTCGCGGGCAACAGCGTGCTGGATTTTTTGGTTTCCATGTCCAAGACCATCAATTCAGTTCGATTTTTCAAATAGGCGAGTTTCTTTCCGTCAGGTGAGGCCACGGGCTGAAACGTTTCGTCTTCGGAAAACAGCAGTGGTTCTTCGGTGACGATGGTCGAATTGGCAAAGCCTAATTCGTCATCGCGGGTAATTTTCGCTTGATACAAATTCCACGACTTGTCCCGTTCGCCCGCGTAATACAGGGTGCGGTTGTCGGCACCCCAAGTGACACTTCGTTCCTGTTGAGGGGTGTTCGTAATTCGTTTGGTCGTGCCGAATTCGACGTTGGCCACGAAGACTTCGCCGCGGACGACGAAGGCGACTTCTTCTTCATTGGGCGAAACGTTGACTTCCGTCGCGCCACTTCGCAATTGTTCGACGGAGAATCCGTTGTCGCGGGGACCGGCGGCGATTTTGATTTCTACCGCGCGAGGCTCTTCGCCCGCGGGCTTGATCCAGACCTGGCCGTTGTAGCCGTAGCAAAGAGTGTCGTTGCTGGCGATGCTGAGGAAACGGACGGGATGGGTCGTATGTTTCGTGACTTGAACTTGATTCTCGCGCGACGCCAGATCCATCTTCCAGATATTGAAGCTGCTGTTGAGTTGCGGAATCACGCGGCCGCGTTTGTTGGGGTCGTCGTACTTTCGTTCTGGAGCACCGTTGTTGGTCGGCGAAGTCGGGGCAATTTGTTCGCTCAGGTAATAAACGGTTTTTCCATCGGCAGACCAGACGGGATTGCGGTCTTCGCCTGCGAAAAAAGTGAGCTTGTCATAATTGCCGGTTGCTGGATCGAAGGTCCAAAGGTCGCGCGTGACGCTGGAGGTGTGGTGCTTGCGCCATGCGTCTTCGGTGCCCTTGTAATCTTGAAACAGAATTCGGCTGCTGTCCGGGTTGAATTTTCCAAAATCTGCAGTGGTCGTCATGATCTGTCGTTCGCGTCCGCCGTTCACGCTGATCTCGTAAAGTTCGCTCATTGCGGGCGTGCCGATGATGGCCTCGGGGGCATCCATCCGCCGACTCGTGAACAAAATGTGTTTTCCATCGCGACTGAATGAAGTCGGCTCATCGTCGGCTGAATGGAAGGTCAGCCGCGTGGGGACACCACCATTGGCTGAAACAAGGAACACGTCGCCGTTGCCGAACCAGTCCGCCATGAAGGCAATACTCTGGCTGTCCGGGGACCAGACGGGAGAGCGTTCGTAACCGGTGTGGCTGGTGATTGGCTGAGCCGTGCCCCCCTTCGAATCGACGACCCACAAGTCACCCAAATGAGAGAAAGCGATCTTTTCACCGTTGGGCGAAATTGAAACGTATCGAATCCATTTGGCAGACTCGTTGGCGGGTGCCATTGCAGCCCAAAAAACGACTGCCACCCAACAAACCGAAAATGCTTTACCGCTCATCGAAAGTCACCTTTAGAATTAATTGCTCGTTTTGGAACCGGTTTGGTCGCTCATTGTTGCGGGAACCGGAAGACCTCCCAGTTTAATTCAAAACGCGGACATGGAGTGCGGTTGCGGCGTAAATCGAAGAAATCAACTTAAGCAGATCTTCGTGGTTCCGCCGATGGGTTTTGAAAAAAATGAGATTCCGCTAAACTATGCCGGTCGACTTCGCGTAGAAAAACGAGCTTTCGAAAGCAGGCCGTTTCCTCTCCGGTGAGGCGTGCCCAATGTTTTTTCCTTTCAACTCAAGTGACCATGTCTCTTCTCAAAGACAATTTATTTCTGTCCGCTCTTACGTTTTGCGGTCTTATCGGACTGGTCGGCTGCCAGCCGGCTTTCGATCCGCTCATTGATATCGTCGACGCCAAGTCGAGTACGGTGAAGGTCGACGATTACACGCGAGCAATCAGTCTGGTTCGCAGCAGCAAGGGGTATGCCAACGACGAGTTTGAAAACTCCGTTTCGCAAAACTTGAATCGTTGGGCTACGAAGTTAAAGTCGGACCCCAAAGGCGTGGGCGTTGACTGGAAACTGGATGAAGCGGTGGCTCCCATCGTGGCAGAGTTCGAGCAATACCCGATTGTCAAGAATATCGATGATTTGACATTTGCCGGAGTCGACTCTCATTACTTGCGCCAATCCGATTGGTGCGAAGCGATTGTCAAGCGCGTAACCTCGGTCAAACATCCGCTGACGTTTGAACTGTTTCGGATGTCTGCCGGAGATCAGGTCGCTACGGCAGAATCGGCGACGGAGTTGAACGAGTTGGTGAAGGCTTTGAACCCCGATGTGTCGAATGACCATCTTAAGAAACTGGTGGATTCCATCAAGTTGTTCGACTGGGTCGTTCGCAACACTCAGTTGGAAGCTGAATACACGCCGACTGAGGAAGAGATCAACAACGGCCGCTTGTCCGAAACGCCGACCGGGAAACCGTGGTCGGACGGAATTCGCGGAACAGGTTACAACTCGACGCCGTTTCAATTGTTGTCGTATGGCCGAGGCGATTATGTCGAGCGAGCAAAACTTTTTATCAAGTTGTTAGAGCACAACGACACCACGGCGGTAATGTTGACCGTGGGAGAAATGCCGTGGACGGTGGGAGTGGAAATTGGCGGACAGCTTTACCTGTTCGACACCAAACTTGGTTTGCCGATTCCGAAGGAAAAATTCGGTTCGGTTGCGACTTTGGCCGATGTTCGGAAGAACCCGGAAATTCTTAATCGTCTGGATTTGACTTTGGACGAATCGATTGAAAGCGACAACAAGTACTGGGTGAAGAGCGACAAGTTGGGTGATGTTACCGGGTTGATCTATGTTGCTCCTGAATCGGTTTCGTACCGAATGCGTGTGCTGGAGCAAACGATGGTTGGCGACA
>JBEBGH010000114.1:0-14420 GCA_040081565.1 Pirellulaceae bacterium | reverse complement strand
GATCGCCTGATGAGTCACGCTTTCGCAGTCGAACAACCGGTACATAGCTTTCAGGTCTTTCGGTGAGTTCAACTTTTCCGGCAAGGAACCGCCCGGCCGGTGGGCCATCCTGTCGGCAAGCTCGACCAATTTAGTCGTTCGCCGTTTGTCCCCCAATACAGCATGGCCAAAATTGCGTTGACCAAAACTCGCTTCTGTTCCATTCATCGAGTCCCCTCCGTGTTAATTTTCAACACGAGTAATAAGGGAGTTCGAGGCGAATGGTTCAGTAGATTGCCAATTTTGTTTTTGCTATCGCAAACAAAATTCGTGAAACCCGCGTAAAATCACCACGACTTGTGGGTAAACCTAAGGGCTAGCGCCTTGCCGCTCACTCAATTTTGCCATGATGATGGATTCAGTGAATTTGTTCAGGTCGGACATATGCCGCCTCCATTGTGAAGGATTTTGAAACGCAGAGATGCGGAGAACGCAGAGTATCGCTCTGCGGCGGGCTTACGATGTAGGGGCTGTAGGAAGTCGGCTATAATACGATCCCTATCTTCGAAGCTGTAGATGAACGAGCTTTCAGTGCCCAAAACCCTATCAAAACTAACGCGCGACGAAATTGCTGAAATCCAGACTGCGTTGAGCAACTGCGATCTGGCCTCATTAGAGAAGGCCTATAAACGCAGTCGTTTTGCTGACTCAAGGCTAAAAGCACACTACCTCCGAGCTCTCAACGAAGCCAATTGGGACAACGATCAGCGCGATCTTGCAACCTTTGTTGCAGAAAAGATCATTCCAACATTCAGTCCTCGAATCTACGACGAGGTACTTCGCGATTTTAAGTTCAGTGGAAATCCATCAAATGCTCTAAGACTCTCAATCCTGCATCGTTTGAATCCGACGAGGACGAAACCTCTCCTTGCTGAGGCTCTGGAAAAAGGTTCGTTCTCGGTGAAGATCGCAGCAATCGAGTGCTTGAGCGATCACGCGGACTCATTTGACCTTTTAGTCAGGTACTCCGGCAAACGAGACTTTGCTTCCTACGCAAACAAGTCGATATCCCGTCTTGGAACAACTCAAAGCAAAGAGTTCTTGATTCAGAAACTTGAGAACGGCGATTACTACGCATTGAAGCAATGCAATGACAAGAGTATCAGCAAGTTGATGTTTCAACGCGCAGAGCACCTCCTCGGAGAAATCGCAGAGGAAGATTCAAAATCCAAACGAGACATGTTGTTCCAAGAGCTCGGCTTGCTGACTAGGGTTTGCGAGGACAATTCCGCAAAATTTGATCGTCTACTTCTTGGTTGTTTGAAGAGTGCAACCGCACTGAAGAGCGGATCTGAGGACATTGTGGCGTGTACGCTTGTTGATATAGCAGGAATGATTGGGCTTAGGAAAAAGTCTATCGCTTTGCGCATAATAGAAGTACGCGATGCAATTCCCCCGGAAGAGTTTGGCATTGCAGCTGACGTCGGAAGGAAGCACTTGCCACCTTCGAAGTTCTTCGACGTATTCTCGCCCTACTCAAACCCTAGGGCCAAGCGATCTACCGTGGAAGGCAAACGCGACGGAGAGTTGTTCAACTCGCTCTCGCGGGAGCTAAGCAAACTTTGGCGTTATACAGATTTTCAGGCTGGACGAAAGGAAAAGGCCAAGCTGGACCCTAGATGGGCGGATTTAGCATTCAAACAGAAGGACGATGATCTAATTTTGGAACTGGCAAATTTGAAGCATCCCCAACTCGCAAACTATCTTACTAAACTTCTTAACGCTCACCTCAAGAAGGATCTCTTCGATTTGTTTCCAATCATCGAAGCGATGGTCCGTTCAAAACATGCTGATGCGCCCGAGGAGTTTGTCTCAGCGATTCGACGAAAGGCTCTAAGCAAGAAGTTTGACCCAGATTACCAACGATGGCTTTATCTGCTTAAAGATCTCCCGAAATCGATGCCTCAAAAGGTACTTTACTTGCTTGACGATCCTAAGTGTAACCAAGAAGCGCACGAGCAAATTCCCAAGTGGCTGTCCCTGCCGTTTGATGAGTACTTTGGAGTAGCGGCTTTGTAGTTAAACACAAACCAAATCGCACTCTAGACGGATCTCTTAGAATGCTAGTTGTTGCTATCCTGAAATCGACGGATTGCGAAAATCGCAAAAGGTATTGCCTGTCGCCTCGATGTTATGGTCAGAAAAAAGTACTTCAGACGATCCAGTTAACTCATAGCCGATCTCTCCGTCTTCTTCAATCCAAAAACGAATCAAAGATGGGTATCCCAAGTGTTCCAAAAACTTCTTTCGAGTCAATTCACCTTCTTCAATCCACCAACCATTGCGGACAGTTTCAAACATTGAATCTGCAATGAATTCACGCCAGTTGTTGAACCATTGTTTCCTATTTTTCCAAAGTGGTTTTGAAAGACGAATGAGTGTTTTTAGCTCGTCAACGTTCGTGGCGCAAAACGATATGAATAATTTTTGCTTGCGAAACCTTGCGTCTTGGCCTTCGAATTCCTCAGATCTGCGATCGAATGTCAGTTTCCCGAAACTCCTGTCGTTATAAATGACCAGCTCCTGGTACCTAGACTTGACTTTGGCCAACTCACGCTCAACGCATTTTGCTCCAAGTTTGACGAGTTCGAACCGAAGCGGTTGCGGATAATCCTTTGGCTTCTCTGACGACTTGGGGCGATGCGCGGTAAATTTGATGATTCCGAGATCCGGAATCGCTTTCATCAACTGGTTCAGTCGCCGTTCCGAGATATGTCGGCAAACGACAATTGCATCGTCTTCGACGATAGGTCCGCCCTCGACACGCCAAGCAAGCAAGTTCTGAGCAAACGTCCATGTTTTCGTCCTCATGTTCATTGATCCACCACCACTCGGACGAAACAAACCGATGAGCTTGAGCGGCTTCGCCTCAGGTAGATCTGCGTAACATTTGTAGATAGAGCTATTACCGTTTTCTCTAGCGTTAGCTGGACCAAGCTTTGATTCGGAGTCGTTGACTTCCACGTTATCCGTGTGAACTTCGCGATACCCCTTCGACAGCTTCTCGCTAATAACGCGTTTGTAAGCATCTTTTGCAGCATTGCTGCTGTCAAAGGCTTTTGACTGAGTCTGCCCTTCCGTTCCCCACTTGCCAAATCGAACCTCGTATGTTTTGCCCTTAGGGGCAATTTCCCAGAACTTATCGGATTTTGAGTCCTTAAATCGAAACAGTCGAGGAGATTTCTTACGAGGCATAGTGTCGAACCTTGTGAAAAGAAGCGAACGAGTCTTGCAAGACTGCACTCTAGGGGAACGGACATCACTTCCGGATTGATATTGCCACATCAACTTTGGAAACGCTTCACGTAGTACAAACTTGTTTTTCGGTTTTAAGTCCTAGATTGTGTGCGGTTTCTTCGATCGCTTGAAAGTAGTCTTTCGATTCGTCCATTCGCTTATTAGCTCGGCGGATCAGGTTGGATGAACTGATTTCTTACTTTTTAATGAGTTTGAGGTTCGCTTCGGCGAAGGCCTTGCCGATTTGCGCAAAAATCTTTGCGCTGCCGAAGTAGTGGTAGCCGCCATTGGATGCGCCTTTCAGTGCCTCTCGGTCTTTGGGTGAAAGGACTTCCTCCAAAGCGAGGTCCAGCTTCTCCTGATTCGCTTTGGTGATGCCCTCAATCCATGCATCAAGCGCGGCAAAATGTTCTGGGGAGGTCGGGGAGTATTGATCATTGGCGTAAACCGCCAAGACGTTTTTCCCTTTCTTCAAATGTTGAATCCGTTCTTTATCGAGGACGATGGATCCATATTGCGGTTTGTCCTGCCACCAGATGTAGGTGTGAATCTTGCGGCCATTCAAATAAACATGAAACCCTTGTCGCGCCAAAATCGCGATGCGGTAGGAATCGTAGTCGAGGTTATCTACTTCAAAAGTGGAACGCATGAGCAGGAATTCTTCTTTTCCCCACGTTGAAGAAAATTTGTCCAAGGTGATTCCGCTGTGTTTCCAGACGCCCTTGCCAATGGGTGCCTTACCTTCCGTCCATTGACTGTCATCGAATTCGGGCTTGTACCAATTCTCCATTCCAGCGGGCAATTTGATGTCGCGAAATCGTCTATCGGTGAATTCTTTCAATTTGTCCTTCTTGTCGGTTGCATCGACCGTGATGAAGCGCCAGTTTCGCTCACTTGGCAAAGGCTTGCCGATCGGCTTCCAGAACGTATCCCATTTCCGTTCCGTATCGAGCGTGCCGTCGGCTTTCAATGTGTGAGCCGTGCCGACAATTTCGTTGTACTGGCCCTGCTTGGGTTCGGCGGCTTCGATAGCACGATCCCAAAAAGGCGCGGTATCGACCGCAACCACATTCCCCTCGAACTCGGGCATTGCGGCCGGAGCCGCCATGGCTTTACGGAAGTTTACGTTTTTATCCCCTTCGACGCCGAGTACGCCGATAACAAATGGCATCTCCGGAGCAGAAAGATCTTGCCGCACGTCCCGGATGAAGTGTGCCAAAAGGCGTGAGTATTCATCATAGTTGCCATTCGGATAGGTCTGGCCATCGACCAGATCGTTGAAACCCTGAAACCAGACGAAGCCCGCAAGTTCGTAGCCCGCCGCGGGATCATAAGCAGGGCAGACTCGAGCGGGATCTGCGAGGACCTTTTTCACGTGCTCAACCATCATGCGGTAAAAGACCCCTGAGGCCGCATCCTTATCATCCTGCCATTTTTTACGATCCTCAAGTTTGGGAATGCCGTGAGCACCCTGAGGATGTTTGTCCCACTCATCTTGAATCTGCTTGGGCAGCTTGTATGGCCCGGCACTGGGGGGACGAAATTCGGTGTTGAGCGACCTGCCTCCCCAAGCGGTCTTAATGATCAAGATGGGCTCCTTCAGCTCTTTCTCCATATAGATACCGAAGGTGAATTCAGGCCCGATCTTTCCGCCATTCTTGGTGGGTTGGTTGTCGCGTGCGCCAAAGCCTGCGGTCAACTTCCCCAAGCCTTCGCCATTCGCACTGCCATCATAAGGTCCGGTCAAATAGGACATCCAGACTTGGTCGCATACCCGAGGCGTTCCGTCAGGATTGCGCATCTCCTTCAGCAAGGGTGCCGTCGCCGGATCTCTGCCGATGTAGTCGAAGGTGCGGATTTCCGCATGGCCTTCCATGTTCGATTGGCCCGCGAGAATGAAAACTTTGAGAGGGGTTTTCAAGGATTTGCGGATCGACGTCTTTACTTCTGGCTCCTTGGCTTCCGGCGCTTCGGATTCAGGTGCGATGTTGAGCCGAATGAGCTCGGGTGTCTCTGTTGTTGTTTCGATCGCGCGAATCGTGTCTCGAACACACTTGGCCTTCTTCTTCATTAGCTCCCTGGGGAAGTCCGGTTCGTCCTTCTCGAAGTAGTTGGCGAGTTCTTTCAGTTCCGGGACAACCGCCCGGGCGTGGGTTCCGTAGCTCAGCAGAATCTTCATCAGTTCCGGCGTTCGCATCTCGCTTGCCCACGGGTTTTGCTGCCGCGTGTATTGGACGCACGCCTCGATCCCTTCTGCGATATGGTGCTTGGCAAACAGTCGAAGCCCCTCCACGCGAATTCCGTCAGCAAACATCTCACCACTCGGAGCCGGTTCGGTGATAGCCTGATAAATGGCGGGCAATAGCGGCTTGATCTCTCGGGCGGAGAGGTTTCGGTAGACGGAACTGAGACTTCCGCGAGCGCGACCGTCCTGGTTTTTCAAGCCGGCTCGCACCGCGTTGTACAATGCCTCGCGATCGACGCCGTCAAGCGAACCACCAAGCATGCCGTCCCCATCGAACAAGGCGAACGTAAGATAACGTTGTTGCATGCCGCGAGGGTCGTTGGCCTTATCCACTTCCGCCAACAACTCCAACAGCATCGGGACCGAGGGTTTAGCGGCCGGACCGATCTTGGCTAAAGCATCTGCTGCGCTGACGCGAAGCCAAAGGTGTTGGTGGTGAAGGCATCTCTGCAACGATTCCACCGCTGGCTCGGATTTCCGCCCGAGTTTGCTCAGGGCCTGACAAGCACCATACCGTGCGTCGAGACTGGGAGCGTCGAGCAGTTTGACGAGCGCTGAAACCGGCACCTCTTGGCGACGGTCAATCGCCATTGCGGCCCGCTCGCGGACGATCGGTGACCAACTGCCGAGGCGTTCGACGAGTTGATCAACGGTCAGTTTGTCGTACGCGCTGTGGCGGTCTTTGTTGTCCCACCCACGGCCATCTACGATCAGAGCTTCCGCAGCCGCCGCGTCCAAGTTCGGGACGACGGATTTTCCAGCCCCCGTCAGCCGAATTTTCTTCAGGGGCATGGCGTAGGCCAACAAATAAGTGCCAGTGGCGTCGAAACCATGAAAGCTATCGTGTTCGTTTTCCGGAGGACCTTGGTGCGGGTAGCTGCCGTCCCAACGGCGTGCCAGGTCGAAGTACCAGGTACCGAACTCCCTCATCCACGCGCCGGTTGCATTCGGGCCGGACAGGGCGACACTCGGCATCGCCCAGAATATGTTGAAGTAGTTTCCGCAGTGCCCGCAATCGCGCTCGGGTCCATGCGCGGCAACACTCATCCGCGAAAAGAACTCAGCACCCTTGGCTTCACCCAGCGAGTTGAACAGCACCGCCGCCATGCCACACTTGCCGTTGTCTTCGTGGCCTTCCATCCATGGGTGATGATCGCCGTATGGAATCGATCCCTTGCCGATGTAGAACCGCAACAGCCTGGCGCTGCGTTCGATCGCTTCGTCTACCGCGACATCCTTCACCCCTGCCTCTCGTGCCAATGCCAAGCCGATCGTCAGCACCACTCCGGGTGAGTTCATCATCCCGTAACCGCCCAGGCGTCCGCCCGGGATGGCGAATCCGTGGCCCCAGGAACCAACCGCACTTTGACCATTCGCCGCTTCCAACGCGAGCCGCTTTAGGCCCGGCAATACCGACTCGTCGCCAGTCGCTAAAGCGTATTCGGAGAGGAATAACATGCAGTAGCCGTAGTACCAAGTCTGCATGGACTTACTTGAATAGCTGGCAGCCCATTGCGCTTCGGTCTTCAATAGCGGCAAGTACTCGGCTTTTCCGCTGGCCAACAAAGCGAGTGCGTTCAGCGACCGTGGAATGGCGTCCATCGTGGCGTAGTCTGGCTGCAACATCCGCGCCGCCAATGCTTTACATCCCTGATCGAGAAGGAGTGTTGACTTGTCGCAATCAAAGGGTGCCGTCGCGCTGTAGCTACCGAGCACGCGCAAGTTGATCACAACTTCTTCCGACTTGCCCGCTCGCCAAAGAGTGAGGGCCAGTTTTCCACCCCCCGCTTTTGATTCGGCCGTCGTGATCGCCTGGCCGAGTTCCGTGCGAGGGTCGAAAGAGAACGGCTTGCCGCCGACACCGAGGATCACGTCACCGACACGAAACGCATCCGCGGCGGGAGAACCCTTGTCGACTTTTGTAATCAAGATCTGGCGTGCATCAGTGGTCACCAACTTGTCGCAAAAGATCCAGCCGCGAAGCCCTGTTGGGCCGAGATTCCAATCGTGCTTGGCGCCTTGTGGGACTTTCGCACCCTTCGTGAAGTCCGGAACGACGACTGGGTCTTGGGCAGCGGCCGTTGTGACTTGCATCAAAGCAGCCAATACGAGAAGCGTTACTATTCGCACCAAACAATTAATCATTATCGTATTGTCCTTGGAGTTGTTGAATTTGCCGCGGTTGGAGTAAAGACGCAGTGGCGATATTCTCTCGTCCTCAGCATCTCTGCGTTTCTATATCTTACACTCCAAATCATGGTGCCTCCTTGAAGTTGTTGACGATTCGATGCAAACCATCCACTAATTTGACTTCATGGAAATTGATCAGCAGTCCAATTTGAAGATTCATCAATCGCAAGTGTGACAGCGTTTGAGCTTTGTCGACCGGGTGAATTGCGGCTTTGGCTTTCAGCTCGACAACCACATTCCCGTTTACCAACAGATCAGCTCGGAAACCGCATTCCAAATGGACTTCGTCGTAGACGACTGGAATGGGTTGCTCTTCCACCACTTCCAAGCCACGTTTGCGAAGCTCGTATGCCAAACACTTTCGATAGGCCGTTTCCAACAAGCCCGGACCGAGTCGTTGATGCACTTCGATGGCAGCGCCGATGATGGCTTCAGTGAGTTTGTTTAGGTCGGGCATGTGCAGCCTCCATTTTGGAGGATTTTGAAACGCAGAGACGCGGAGAAAGCAGAGAATCGCTTCACGTGGGTCAGGTTTGGCTTGCGGGTTTCAGTCATAGATTGTATTCGAATTCGTCGATCGCTAGAAAGTAGTCCTTTCGATTCGTCCATTCGCTTGTTGGCTCGGTAGCGGGGTTTTGAAACGCGGAGACGCAGAGATCGCAGAGGAAGTGCATGGATGAATTCTCGGCGTCCTCAGCGCCTCTGCGTTTCTATCTCGTCCACTCCAAATCATGGTGCCTTCTAGAAGTTGTTGACGATTCGATGCAAACGATTTTTTGTGAGCGACAAGGCGCTAGCCGTCGGAACGTTGACACGAAAAGACCGGCCGCTAGAGCCTCGCCGCTCACTCGATTTTACCCGATGATGGATTTAGTGAGTCTGTTTAGGTCGGGCATGTGCAGCCTCCTTTGTGGAGGATTTTGAAACGCAGAGACGGGGAGAACGCAGAGAATCGCTTCGCGTGGGTCAGGTTTGGCTTGCGGGTGGTCTCTGGGGATATGACTCGTTAAATAAATCCAAGTTCTCCGACATCAAGCATCCGCAGCGAACATTACCCTTCGACAGCCTTGATCCCTGCAATGAGGAACATGTCGAATGGCTCAAGTCACAGTGCGATCCGGAGCTTTAGGTTCTTCGCTTTCACCTCGTGCATCGGGAATTGTTATACTCAGGTGCTGCGTTCTCCTGCGATGGTTCAAATCTTATTCATCACCTAATGAGGCTTTTCTCATGGCTGACTTGAATCCGTACGTCTTTAGCGGCTCAATTGATGAATCCGGTCGACCAGCGGCAACGTCGTCTGAAAATGCGGCATTCGGCGATACCCATGAGTTTGGCCGTGGATACGCACATAATTGGAAGGTTGGACTTTTTTTTGATCGGCGGGCTGTTTGCGGTCGGCTTTGGGTTGCTGATGTTCGCGGTGCATTTGTTCTTGATTTCAGGTTCGAATCAGTTGGCACTTCATTCGACGACGACTCTGCCGATCTTGATGGGAGTCTTTGCGTTGACAAATGCCTATCAGCTCTTCAAGACGCCCCACTTTGTTCGATTGTGGGCCGAAGGGATCGAAGTCGCTGGCTCGATATCAACGCGCCTCAAATGGGACCAGATTTCTCGCGTCTCCGTCGAATACGTCGCAATGGGCCAGAGAATGAAAATTGATTTGAAAGATGCGAATGACAAAACCATTTTCTCTATTGCCGGGGGCCTCGAACGATTTGATGTTCTAGCCAACGAGATCAAATCGGCGGTTCGACCCAAAGACGCGTCTGCGCCAGCGACCAAGCCGGAAGCGATTCATCGTAAACGAGGACGGCTGCGAGCGATTGGATTCATATTCGGTGGTTTGTTCACGTTGTTCGGCTTCGGGTTCCTGCTCTACCAATGGCAATGGATGCGTTATCAACAACAGCAAATGGAAACGGCTTCGGTGGGAACCGGCGTCGTCACCGAACGAAAGGTAGCTCCCGATGGTCGCACCAAACGGTTGTATGTTAAGATTATTGGCGAAAACGAGAAGCAACACACACACAACTTCGAAGTCGAAGACTATCTCTACGAGAAGACCGAAGTGGGTTCGGAAATCGAAGTGACCTATGTGCCAGCTGATCCCAGACTCGCCGAGCTCACGGAAGGTCAAGTGCTTGAAAATGATCCACTCAAGTCGCCGCTGGGGTCAATTTTACTCGCCATCGCGATGGCATGCATGTCCACGATGTTTTGGACGATGGGCATTCTATCTTGGAGGGGATATGACTTGAAGGTCGAAAATGGACGTCTCGCGCTTGTGCCACTGGGCGAATGAGAGGCGGATACGCAAGTCGTACGCCTAGATACAGATTGGACTTCGAAACTGGGGAAACTTTGTGTCGAATCCCGGCAGCTAATCGGAAAACTGGAGTTCTTTCGAATTTAACGCTATTTTTCGGAATCGTCCGGGCAATCGTGCTGAAGGCCTACGAATACTTGGTGGAAAGTCACCTTACAATGTCGCAAGTTGCTTTTTAAAGTCGCTTTTTGCTCCAAAGCTATGAGGTTATTATAGTCATAGTCGCCTTTGCTCCGCAAAAGTAGCGAGCATTTTCATACAGTTAATGGACCGGGCGGTTACCTTGATCGCTCGTGTCTGAATGAATTCACAATCTCTCCGCGGAAATGACGGAGGTTGGCGCTACTTTCGCGGAGCGAAAGGCGACTATCAAGCGAAAGGCGACGATTGAGCGAAAGGGGACCATGACGTATTTGGATTTCAACATGACTACAACTCGAACACTGACGTTTCCAGCGTTGACCGCGTTTCTACTCTTCTGCGGATTTTCATCGACATCAAAAGCTGAAGAAGTTTTCGTAAAGATTCATCAAGTTGCCGGGAACCGCATCGCCGTCACCATTGAGTCGGGGGGCGGAGGTCAAGGCATGAAATCGAACGCGAATGCAGACACTCAAACTGCCCCCAGCAGTGGATCAACTCGACGTGGTCGCGGCAAGTTCGGTGGGAAGGCTGAAGCAAAGTCTGACCAGACAATCCTGGAAATCCCGGCCGACACCAAGATCACTTCGGCCATGCGCGAGCGCCGAACATTCGAATTCCGAGTCGGGGCTGAGCTGCCCGGTGGATTGAAAAACGAGGTCTTTCAGGGTTTGAAATCACCCCTTTCGGCAAGGATCGTTACGGAAGACGGAAAAATTTCAGAGATCAACGTGATAACCGAGCAGACGGATATTAACCAGTCGAACACCGACAGCAATGGTGCCGCCGTCATCGCTGTTCGTCCGAAACGACCTCCGACGAAAAAGTAGCTGCGGAGAGTATTCTGTCTTCAATCTGTTCGCCCCAAGTATTGAGTATGAAATCGATTTTTCTTTTTCTGATTATTGTTGCCGCGATTGGCACTCGCACGGCGAACGCCCAGGAAAATGCTCGCCGGGACATTGATTTTTTCGAGTCAAAAATTCGTCCGGTTCTCGTGAAAAATTGCTACGAATGTCACTCTGTCGCTTCCGGAAAATCGAAGGGTGGCTTGAAGGTCGATTCGCGCGAAGCGTTGTTGCAAGGTGGCGATTCTGGGCCCGCGATTGTCGCCCGGTCTTTAGAAAAAAGTCTGTTGTTTCAAGCGATCACTTACGATGGCGATTACCAGATGCCCCCCAAAGGCAAATTGCCAGACGACGTGATCGCCGACTTTCGTAAGTGGATTATGTCGGGGGCGCTGGATCCCCGCGAGGTCAAGATCAGCGACGATGTCCAAACCGCGATCGACGTCGAAAAGGGGCGGGAGTTCTGGTCCTACCGCCCGCCAGTTCGTCGCGATCCACCGCAACTTGAGAACGTGAGTTGGGCGCGAACATCCATTGATCAGTTTGTCCTGGCGAAGCTAAGTGATCACGGACTTACGCCAGTTGGGGATGCCTCGCCGCGAACCTTGGTGCGTCGGTTGTATTTCACGTTGATCGGATTGCCTCCATCGGAGGAGGACGTACAGCGTTGGACACTTCGGATTGAAGCCTCCAAAACCGATGTTGAAAAACAGCGAGTCTTGGCCGAACTTGTCGACCACTTGCTGGAGCTTCCCCAATACGGAGAACGCTGGGGACGGCACTGGATGGATGTTGCTCGGTTCGCCGAATCAACAGGGGGCGACCAGAACAACGTCTTTCAACACGCGTGGCGATACCGGGATTGGGTGATCGATGCCTTCAATAAAGACAAACCTTATGATCAATTCATCCGCGAGCAAATCGCGGGTGATCTTTTGCCAATCTCCAATGACCAGGAGTGGGCCGACAACATCATCGCGACAGGGTTTCTGGCGGTCGGTGTGAAGCTGGTTGGGGAAACAGACCAGCAAAAATACTTTGCCGATCTTGTCGACGAACAAATCGATACAACGACACGTGCTTTTCTGGGCACAAGCGTTGCCTGCGCAAGATGCCATGATCACAAATTCGACCCGATACCGCAAACCGATTATTACGCAATGGCGGGGATCTTTCGCGCTACCGAAACGCACTATGGCTTGCTCAAGGCACAAGCGCGCCAGGCTACGACTTTGATCGACCTGACCGGCATGAGGCCATCGTCAGGGAGCCCCGAACTCAACAAAGAGGAGTATGCCAAGTTGGTGAAAGCTCGCGATGACGCGGTCAAAACGCTTGACGACGCGATGAAGAAAATTCGCTCCGGCGAGAATGTGTTTCGCGGTCTGCTACGCAAGTATCGTTCTGACCGCGATGAAACCGAAGCGGCATTGCAGGCGGTGCTGACCAATGGGCAGTCACGCGTTTTTGCGATGGGAACACAGGATCGGGACCATCCGCTCCCCACACGTCTGCTGGTTCGAGGCGAACTGGATCAGCCAGCTCAAGAAGTGCAGCGAGGTCTGCCTCAAGTCATCAGCCAACCAGGGAAGCATACATTAACGAGTTGGACTCGCGACTCCGCCGTACGGAAAGAAAAGGCGGAGAAAAAACTTGGCGGTCAATCTTATGCATCCAATAGCGGGCGGCTGGAACTGGCGCAATGGATCGCTTCCCGAAGTAATCCTTTGACGGCGCGCGTGATGGTCAATCGGGTTTGGTATTGGATGTTTGGGCGAGGTCTAATGCGAACGGTCGACGAATTTGGTTCAACGGGCGATCTGCCCACGCATCCAGAACTCCTTGACTACCTCGCGACTCGTTACATGGAGGAAGGCTGGTCGACGAAGAAACTGATTCGCGAAATCGCCCTCTCTGGGACTTGGCAACTCTCCAGCGAATACAATGAATCCAACTACACGAAAGACCCCGACAATCAGTTTCTATGGCGCATGAACCGACGAAGGTTGGAAGCTGAATCCGTACGCGATGCAATGTTGGCTGTCAGCGGACAACTCGATTTGAAACGACCTGTCGGAACACTGCTTCGAGAAGTTGGCGAGGGAAATGTTGGTCAAAACGTTTTCGAACCGGTGATTCGGGCCATCGAATCGGATCATCGATCCGTGTACCTTCCGCGCGTTCGTGGCGTCTTGCCGGAAATGCTGGAACTGTTTGACGCGCCGGATGCCAGCCTCGTTACGGGCATGCGCGAGACGACATCCAGTCCGCTGCAGTCACTTTATTTAATGAACAGTCCATTTGTTCAGAAGCAAGCAGAGGGACTCGCACACCGGGTTCAGCAGTTTCCGCCCGACAAGCGAATCGAACAAGCCTACTTGATTGCATTAGGCCGCCAACCGACAGACACTCAAATACAACTTGCGACTGAATTCATGAACCAGGTGAGCAAGTCCCGGCTGAGCACAGAGCAAAAACTGGTTGCTTACTGCCAAACCCTTCTCTGCACATCAGAATTCAGCATGATTGATTGAGAGAAAAGAGTTTCAGAGAATAGTCGCCTTAATAGTCGCCGTTCGCTCCGCGAAAGTAGCGTTAACGCGCGCTACTTTCGCGGAGCGAAAGGCGACTATCAAGCGAAAGCCGACAATTTAACGAAAGGTGAGTATTAGAGGTTGAGATTATGCTTGGCGAACTGTTTGATCCCAAGGCGGAACTGGTGATCGGAGAACACTTTCGGCCGCACTGGTCGCAAGCTGGCTCAGTCGTTTTCATCACCTTCCGTACGCATGACTCGATCCCAGAAGAGGTCTTGCAACGATGGGAACGCGAAAAGCAGGATTGGATTCAACGGCGTGGCCATGCCGGACACTGGTCCGATGTCGTACTGACCTTGGAAAAAAAAGAACAAAAACAATTTAACATGGAGTTCAATCGCGTCCGGGAGGATTTTCTGGATACCGGCCACGGACGATGCTTATTGCGTCGCCCCGAACTGGCAAAGATCGTAGCCGATTCGCTTTTGTACTTTGACGGAGAACGATATCGAATGGGAGATTTTGTTGTAATGCCGAACCACGTTCATCTGTTGGCCGCCTTTTCAACCGCAGAAACGATGAAAGAGCAATGCGATTCATGGCTGCATTACACGGCGTTTCGCATTAATCAAACGATTGGTGAGAAAGGGAAGTTTTGGCAGCAGGAGCCTTTTGACCATTTGCTTCGCAGTCCGGAACAATACGATTATTTGAGACAATACATTGCAGACAATCCAACCAAGGCTGGGTTAAAGCCGGGTGAATTTCATTATCGAAGATATGAGAAGTAGTCGCCAAAGTCGCCTTACGCTCCGCCATAGTCGCCTTTCGCTCCGCGAAAGTAGCGGGGG
>JBEBGH010000435.1:0-3952 GCA_040081565.1 Pirellulaceae bacterium | reverse complement strand
GCTCTTGCCAGAGACTCGTCGTGTTTACTTTTATACAGAAGAACCTGACCACACTTCTCCCAATTTTGGAGACTAACTAAATGTCGACTTTGGAAGCTAAATCGGCCAAGGACGCGCCACGGAAACTGGTTCAATCCAATCCGGACTACGATCCCAATATCGTCGTCGAAGCCCAAAACCTGTCCAAGGTCTATCGCGATTTCTGGGGTCGCCAGAAAGTTCGCGCGCTCAAGTCGCTGGACTTGGAGGTTCGCAAAGGCGAGATCTTCGGACTCCTCGGACCGAACGGTTCCGGCAAATCGACCACGATCAAACTTTTATTGGGACTGCTGTTCCCGACCAGCGGACGAGCGCTCGTGTTCGGCAAAGACGCCTCGGAGGTAACCAAGAACGAACGTATCGGCTACCTGCCCGAGGAATCGTACCTTTACCGATTCTTGACCGCCGAGGAAACGCTGGACTTCTATGGTCGACTGTTCGACATGCCGACCAAGGTCCGAAAGGAACGCGCGAAGGAACTCATCGAGAAGGTCGGTTTGACTTGGGCCAAGCGCCGACAACTTCGCGAGTACTCGAAAGGGATGGTTCGCCGCATCGGACTTGCTCAAGCCCTGATCAACGACCCGGAACTCGTGTTGCTTGACGAACCAACATCGGGCCTTGATCCGCTGGGAACGCGCGAGATGAAGGACATGATCATGGACCTCAAGGAACAGGGCAAAACGGTGGTCATGTGCAGCCACTTGCTCGCTGACGTTCAGGACGTCTGCGATCGAATCGCGATCTTGTATCAAGGCGAACTCAAGGAACTCGGCCGCGTTGATTCGTTGCTGAAGGTGACGGACGAAACTCAAGTCCGTTTTTCGGGAGTTCCGCAATCAGCTCATGCCGAGATCCGGGCCTTGATCGAAAAACATGGCGGGTCGGTAACGTCGCTCGAAAACCCGAAGACGACATTGGAAGAACTGTTCCTGAACATCGTTCGCGAAAGCCAGGAACGACCGGGGCATCGTTCGTCCGGGGCACGGTCGTCGGGCTGATCTCGCTAATGGAACTGGATCACCGTTTAACTTTTTCACGAATGGCACGCGATGGTTGTTGAAGACTTTTTGAATTTCAGCGAGTGGTTCCCCGCAGCAATCACCACGTTTTTACTGCTGACGGCGGCGTTAACGGTGCTCGGCGTCTTTTTCGGGTATTTGGTTGCCGCTTTCCGCCACGGCCCTGCCGAAGGCTTTTACATTGTCGCGCAAACGATCGGTGGCGCGTTTCCTGATGCAGTCGGAACCTCGCCGCGACGAATCTACGCGATCGCAAAATTGGCCGCGATTGAAGCCATCCGCCGACGCGTGGTGATCGTGACGTTTGCGGTTTTTGGATTGGCTTTGTTGCTCGGCGGCTGGTTCATGAACACGGCCAGCGATCATCCCGAACAGATTTATTTGAACTTCGTTTTGTGGGGCACACAATTGTTGGTCTTGATGACGGGCTTGCTGATGACGGCGTTTAGCCTGCCCGACGATATCAAAAACAAGACGATTTATACCGTGGTGACAAAACCGGTTCGGGCGACTGAAATTGTGTTGGGCCGTATTGTTGGCTTTGCAGCCGTCGGTACGTTGTTGATCGCCGTGATGGGCTTTCTTAGTTTTCTGTTCGTGTGGCGCGGACTTTCGCACACCCATCGGTTCGTCGGTGAGACCCAAACATTGGCCTCCCTGATCGATGTAGACCCGGAGCGACTCAAAGACGGCCAACGGGTCTCAGACTCAGCTCTTAGGACCGGTGAGACGACGCTCGAATCGGGTCATCGCCATAGGATCGAGTTGATTGAAGACATTCGGGAAAAAAACTCGCCGCCACTGGACGATCGCAACGTGGTCTCCAAGACTGAATTGCCGGATGGACGCATTCGCTACGAACGCTTGATTGTCGAGCCGGTTGGGGGACATTCGCATACCGTAATCGTCAACGGCGAAGGTGCGAACGCGACTTTTACCGTCGGCAAATCGGATGGTTATTTCCGGGCACGCGTCCCGATCTATGCCTCTTCCCTGTCGTTCTTTGACTCCACTGGAGAACTAAAGGACAAGGGCACGGATATCGGCAAGGAATGGAACCATCGCGGCTATATCGATGGTGGTACATCCTTCAACCGCAACAGCCTCGCCAAAGCCGAATTTGTTTACGAAAACATCCGGCCGGAATTCTTTTCGAACCCAGACTTGCTCGTATTGGAACTCGACTTGGGTGTCTTTCGCACAACTAAAGGCGACATCCAAAAACGCGTCATTGGCAGTCTGCAATTTGAAAGCGTGCCGAACAATCCCGAAATTGAGCCGAGGTATCGTTCAGATCGTCTGGCATTTGAAACCGATGAATACAACGTTCAAATGTTGCCATTTAAGACCAAGATTCTGGGCGAAACGTTGAAACCGGACGGAAGTTTGATGGACAAGGGCGAATTAGACTTTTTTCAGGAATTCGCAAAGAATGGGAAGGTGCGCGTGATCTTGCGCTGCGAAGACCAAAATCAATATTTGGGTGCGGCCCGAGAAAACGTTTACTTTCGCGCCCGCGACAGCCTTTATTGGATGAACTTCACCAAAGGTTTCCTGGGCATATGGGCTCAAATGCTGATCATCGTGTCCATCGGTGTCGCCTTTAGTACGTTTCTGAGTGCTCCAGTGACTGTAGTTGGAGCTGTGGTCATGTTGATCATCGGTTTCAATACCGACTTTATTCGAAACATGGTCAATCCGGAAGTTTCCGGCGGCGGTCCGATCGAATCGTTTTATCGCCTCGTAACTCAAAAGAATATGGAAGTCGAATTGGAACCGGGATTAGCCACCTCAATGCTGGAACAGTCCGATTATTTTCTGGTTGGCATGTTGGGCTCGTTGACAAATGTGGCGCCGAATTTTACGGACTTGAATTTTTCCGATTTCCTGTTGTATGGCTATTCTGTAGACATTCATCGATTGTCGGCGGCTATTGTCATCTCTTTATCGTTTTGTATCGGCCTCACGGTGTTCGGTTACTTTTGTTTGAAGACTCGAGAGATCGCCAAATAACCTATGAATCAAACTTCGTTTTCCCGAAAAGTTATTTACATTGTCTTGATCGGTTTGCTACTCGCACCGATTTCGCTGGTTTCGCGCCCGGCGTCGTTGAGCACCAAGCAATCGGGGGGCGACTCCGGCGGTGAATTGGCCAAGTTGCGAACAGAATATCGATTGGCCCAGGACCAACTTTCGCAAATTGATCCCGCCAGCGAGACCATGAAATTGGCTTCGTTGGGTTTGCGCGGGGTCGCCGTCAATATCTTGTGGGAACAAGCCAATGAGCACAAGAAAAGGGAACGGTGGGATAATTTCGAAGCTACCTTGAAAATGCTTATCAAAGTGCAACCAAACTTCGTCAAGGTTTGGGATTACCAGTCGCACAACCTGGCCTACAACGTTTCTGCAGAATTCGACGACTACGAACACAGATTCCATTGGATCAAGAAAGGCATCTTGTTCTTGACCGAAGGAATCGCCTACAACATTCGCGACCATCGAATCAAGGACCGCCTGGGATTCATTACCGGGATGAAAATTGGCAACAGCGACGAGAAACAACAGTTCCGTCGCATGTTCCGTACGGACAATGATTTCGCTGACGAAATGTCGGCGTTTATCGAACCGCAATCCTACACGATCAAAGATCGAGGTTTTGATAATTGGAAGATGGCCTACCAGTGGTACGACCAGGCGCAAAAAATGGTCGAAGCCGGAAACACGAAATACTCGTCGGACTGGATGTTCTACATGCGTCGTCCTGCTCAACTGAGAAACCTGGGGTTTGGATTGCAAAATGACTTCCGTTCTGATGAAACCACCCGAGTTGTCTGGAGCCAAGCTCATCAGGAATGGTTGGATTTCGGGAAGACTCGATTGGAAGTTGGCGC
>JBEBGH010000113.1:0-14452 GCA_040081565.1 Pirellulaceae bacterium | reverse complement strand
CACTAACCACATACGCCCCATGGGGGACTTCGCGCTGGAAAACTTCGATTTGGAATTTGCGCATCAACATGCCGTAATTCTCTGACTGTCGCTTTAATGAATTCTCGTTAAACTCGCGGCCGCGCGCATTTGCAAGACTAGCGATCATTTTTTGCCAACGTTTATTGTCGGCGACAGCCCATGGGCCGTGTGCCGGATTCTCCTTGGCGTAGGCCAAATTTTCCACACTTGGAACTGTCCAAGTGTCGGCAGCGATGGCTTCACCGAGCGCAAGCGGTTTCGGAGTCCGTTCCGCGATGTACTTTTTCAACTTATCGAGCGTTGCCACCCAAGTGTGGTTGTTTCCGTAGGGGTGGTCGTCATAAAAATCGTGAATTCGATTCCAGGAAATCCAGCTACTGTCGTCCTCCACAACCGCGCCAGGAATTGCGGATTTACATTGCTCGTACAAAGATCGAATGACCTCCAGATCCGCACTCGGTCCAGTTTCACAAGTCAGGCTACGCAGGACCACCGAAGCGTGATTGCGATCAAACTCGAAGAATTCGGCATATTCGCGCCGCAATTCCTCCAGATGTTTTTGGTCAAGCTGTGGATGCCAGGTTGGATATTCAATCCAAGCCAACATTCCCAATTCATCGCATAATTCGAGATAACGCTTCGGCGGAATCCACAAACAAAATTTCATCAAGTTGAAGCCACGGTCTTTCGCAACTTGAATTTCCTGTCGCATCCAGGTTTCATCCAACGATGGAGCAACACTGGGAGGAGCATACCCCCAATTCAATATTCCTCGTATTCCATATGGCATGCCGTTTAACAAAAATGCCCTATCGTTGACGGTAAACTGTCTGGCCGCAAACACAAGACTCAGTTCGTCCTCGGCCGCAGAAACTTTTAACAAGTAACGTTGCGGGTTTTCCGGCGACCATTTCTGAAGAGAGAAGGGAACCTTAAAAGTCCCTTTCAACACCACGTTTTCAAAAGCCTCATCGTCTTGAGCAAGAACGTAACTCTTACTGACATGTGATTTGAACTCGCAGTTGACGCCAACCGTGGAGGGAAGTTCGGATCTCCCCTTGGGAATCAGGCCCAGTGAAATAGCTGGCTGAACTTGTTCATTCTTTCTTTTACTAAAAGGAAGTTCCAGAGTAATGGAATTGTTTGCCAGATTCGGAACAATAGAAATCGCGTCCTCGATGAGGAAGGAATCATGCTCGACACGCAGCGTCACCGGTTGCCAAATACCGCCGAAGTGATTGGTAACAATAGGCAAAAATCCCTGCGTGTTGTGCCCGACCTTTTCATCGACCACGACCTTGAGCACGAGCGGCTTGTCGTCCTGTGCCTTCCTCATGAATTGCGTAATTTCAACTGTGAACGGCGTCCAACCCCCCAAGTGCTCAGCCACGAAGACGTCATCAATAAAAACTTTTGCATGGGTCGCAACTGCGGCGAAGCGCAACAACAATCGCTGTTTGATGCCCAACGACTGATGGGGCAACGACGTCTGGTAGATCGACACTCCATCAAAGTCAATTTGAATCTGGTCTTCGATCGTTCCCGGCACGACAATTGGCTGAAACGTTTTCCCACCATCGATCGACACCTGCCAGTTAACGAGCTTCGTGTCTTGAGCCCAAGCCCCAGCATGAATCAATAGCGTAAAGAACAGAATCAAGACAAATAAGCGATCGATGCGCATTGGCTATGGCCTTAATAAATTCAACTGCGTTAGCTTCTTCAATTGCCGCCGCTCGACGGACCAAGTGCAGCTCGATATTTCTTCAGTTGCTTGCGATAGTGAGGGTTTTCTGGATCTTGTGTCAAACATTGCCGCGTCAATTGAACGGCTTCTTCCACCCGCCCTTGTTTGAAATACAACGCCGCTAAAGTATCCATGTAGTGTTTTTGCTTTGGGCGAACTTGGAGAGACCGCTCGGAGCAAAAAGTTGCAATCTCCGTTTGCTGGCCTGCACAAACACAGGTCCATGCGAAATTGTTCAGCAACAGGTTGCTATTTGGGCATTGCTGCAATTGACTCGTAAACCAGTCAGCCTGCAAACCGAAAATCCGTTTGGCGACCTCCGTCTGTCCACGGTCCAGCATTTTCGCGACCAATTCTTCACTTAAACTTGCATCGGAATACAAGAGCGCTCCGTGGCGAACCACTAAAGCTTCCGCCTCGTTAACTTTCCCAACTGCTGACAGTGCTTTGGCTTTGCGAATTTGTGAGTCGCGATACATGCTCAGGGGATACAGATCATTGAGCAACGGAAAACGATCTGAGTCGAGGGTTTCATACATCAATATTTCGGTCTCTTTGTCGGCCCGCTCGTCGTCAATTTTGCTGTAAGCCTGAGCTAGAGAAAATCGATCCAACTCGAACTCCGCCAGCTCTTTGTGGAATCCATTGTTGATCAATTTCAATACGAGGGCAGCCGATAGCCGACTGCCGCCGGAAAGCAACCCCGCAAGTTTCGCGCCTTCGGCTTTTTCCAGTTGCTTCGTTTCCGCATAGGCTTTGCTGAGCATCAACAAGGCCACTTCGCGGTGGACTAACTGGTCGCTCTTCACCACCTCTGAAAGAACTGCGATCGCATCATCCCAACGCTCGTCGTCAAACGCGCGCATTCCCAAAAAATATCCGGCCTGAACCGATTTGTATTTCTCAAACGCCTCCCGAGCGAACTTTTCAAATTCCGCATCGCGTCCATTGACGAGGTATGTCAATGCTATCGAAAAATTGATCGAGCCGGGAGGATCTAGGTGCCGCTCCGACATTGGCGACCGATCTACTCGTTCAACATATTGATCCAGTTCATCGGTTATGGAACTGGGAGCAATCGGTTCGTTCAAAAGCCCGGCAATCAGCTGAAGTCGATTTCGCGAAACGGACTGCCAACCAGAAAGTTGCCCGTACCAAAAATTCGACAGGACAATTTTTTCCGCGAACAACGCATTTTGCAGGTACCAAGATTGGTAGTTGGATTGATCGATATTGGAGTCAATAACCTGCCACAAATTCGGCAGGCGCATTTCAGCCATTCGCAAAACGATATCCTGTCGGCGGGAAAATGCCTCGTAATGTTCGTTTTTGATATTTCTCAACAGTTGTTCCAACAAAACTGCTGCGTCTTCGTTCATTCCGGCGAGGCTCAAGAACTCTGCGGCTTCGAGTAACAATTCGTTCGCGGCCAGAATTTGTTCGCCAATTTTCTCGTCGTTGGTGGAACTGAATTTTCTTTCCAGACTGGTCAACTGGGAGAACTTGCCTTCAAACCATTTCCAACGCTTTTCAACATCTTCATCAAATTGCAGCACGCGTCGAGCAACGTCAAATCGCAAAAGGTAGTTGGAAATCTGAAGTGCAGCCGTAGGATTGTTCTTTTCCAGATAGGTAAACGCCAGATCGACCTCCCCGTTCAACAACAACGTTTTCACCAGGCTTTCGGCAACGAGACTCGTCTCCGCAGTCTTGGCATCGTACGCCTCCAAGGCCTGGCTGATGCACGCTTTCGCGGCCTCATACTCCTCACCACGATTCAACAGACGTGCGAGCAACAATCGTTTCTGCAATCCTTTTGACTCCGAGGTTGCTTCAGCCAGTTTGGCGATAGCCTGTGGATCCGGCAGTTGAAAATCCTGCTGCTGGTCCCAAAAGTATTGCCAGTTGGCTTGATTGATTTCGAGCGTGTCTCGGTATTGTTGTCTTAATTGCGCAGACTGAACTCGCTCGATCCATTCCAGTGATTCCGTTTGACGTCCTAGGGAACTTAAGCCACGGATCAGCAGATCCAATTCCCGGTCCGTCAGGTTTCGCGTTGCCGCTTGCTGCAATACGCCGTCAATTTCAGCCTGCAAAGTTCCCGCTCCCTTCCAGAAGTTCAGACACTGTTGGGGATAGTGGTCGCGCACAAATGGATGCACAAGCATTTCGCCCACGGTTTGACGATCTGCGCTGACCGCCAAGCTGGCGAGAGCCGAATTCATGACGAATGACGATTGTTGCAATTTCAGCGCGGCGGACTGATCAGGAAGTTGCCGCAATACATCCAATGCCAATCGCAGGTTGCCTTGGTCGTTCAGGCTTTGCAAAAACACGAGTTGAGAGTTTTCTGGCAGATCGCCAAACTGTGACAGGACTTCAATGAGCTGGTAGGACGTATCTGGTGCGACCCGCAGTTTGGAAGCCGTCAGCAGCATTCGAATCCGTTCGCGGGCCTCGCGGTCATCGGTCGAAAGGGCTGCCTCAAGTTGCAGTTCGGCGGCCGATCCAATCACCCGCAATTTCTGCCAAGCTTCTTGGCGCTGGTCATAGAAGTTGCTGGTCAGTTGCTTGATCAGTCGCTCAATTTCGCCAGATAGCTCGGCGGTTTGAGGGGGCTGCGCCCATCCGATGGCATTTATCCACAACGCCAAGAAAGCGGTTAAAACCAAAACGGGAATACACCTGCGTCCCATCCGTTGACCTGTCTGCACGACCGAGATTGCTAATGAGGGGCTGATCTGCCGGTATTGTAGCCGATCAGCTGCGTCGACGAAACGCGCAGAAACTTTTACGGTCGAATGGGCCAGGCTTTTTTGCCTATCGCATCGGACGAACGCGAAAGGGGTTGGCTTTATTTTGTTGCCGCAAGGCCCGTTGTTTTTCCTTTTCAATATTTTCCGGAATATCACGAGCCCTAAAAACCGGAACGCACGAGACCAACAACCCTAACAACACTAACGCGCAAGTGAGCGCGACGCCCGCACCGTATTCCTCTTGTGTGTAAAATTTCCTCGCCATAAAGATATGTTCGGGCGCGAATAGCTCTGGTGACGTAAACGAATTCCAGTTCTCGTACAAAAAAACGTTGTAGCGAAACCAGCCGATGAAGCTGGCGACAAACAACACGAGTAAGGTTAATCCCACAGTGCTCGCCCACTGAAACTTCTTCAAAAGCGAGAGGGAGGTTGTCAACAAGGCAGCCCCTAAAACTCCGCAGATCAAGGCGATCAATGGCATGATTGAACGAAATCCTTCGAACGGGTTTAGGAACAGTGGCAAGCCGAACAGCATCAGCGCTAAAAAAAGAAAGATCGTCGCGGGGATATTCAGCCAGACAACATAATCTTTGGCCTTCCTTTTTGGACGAGAATTCGCTTTGGTAGTTCCGAGAGACATTGACGGTTTCCATTCAAAACGGGAGATGCGACAGACCGAGTCCTGCAGCAAAATTCAAGGGTCCTCTTGGCGATGCCACAACGGTTCACCTATTCTAATCAAGCTGTAACAAACTTCAATTTTTCCAACAATCGGTGTGCCAACGTCTGCCCTTGGTCGACAATCGAGACGACTTCCTGTGAGGAATCTGCCAACCATTTGACCTGCACTTGATTTGCAGCAAGTTCATCTGGACCGGCAACGATCACAACTGCAAACTGCCGCCGATCAGCAAATTTGAATTGGTTTCCCAATTTCTTGGTATCGGGATACACCTCGACGTTCAAGCCACCGCTGCGCAACCACCGAGCGATCTGGAGGTACCGGGGCACATCTTCTGCACGAAAATTGGCAATCATCACCTGCGCCGGGGTCTTGGCCGTTGGCAGCATTTCCAACAACTCCATCGCGGCCAACAGACGGTCGAGTCCAAGCGAAGCGCCGATTCCTGGCAATTGTTCCTTGGTAAACAGTTCGGCCAGGTTATCGTACCGGCCCCCCGAACAAACGCTGCCAATTTCCGGCTTGGCGGTCAGGAAGGTCTCGAAGATCGTTCCGGTGTAATAGTCCAACCCGCGGGCGATACTCGGATCTAGACGAATTCGATCGTCGACTTTCAAATCGACGTATGCATCGACCAACATTCGCAATTCGTGGCAGCCGGTTTCCGCCAATTCGTTTCCGGAGGACATCTCCTCCAGTTGTTGCAGAACGTGGGCATTCTCTCCGGACAACTCGGCAATTTTGAGAATCGCCGCGATCTGCTCGTCGTTGAGTTGCGCGGTCTCGGTCAATTCACGGGTGACCGCCGCACGACCGGCCTTAGGCAGTTTGTCGATCGCGCGTAAGACATGGGTTGATTTTTCAAGCAAGCCGAACTTGTCGAGAATGCCATTGAGTACCTTGCGGTTATTGATCCGAACTTGAAAATCCTCGAACCCGATTGCCCGCAGCAAATCCACGATAACCAGACCCGTCTCGATATCACTGGTCAGCGAGGTCGTGCCGATAGTGTCAAAGTCACACTGCATGAACTCGCGAAAGCGACCGGCTTGGGGAGATTCTCCCCGCCATACGCTGGCGATATGGTAACGTTTGAACGGCATTCCCAGATTCGCGCTGTGCTGGGCAACGAATCGAGCCAGAGGAACGGTCAGGTCAAAGCGGAGGCCGACATGGCGTTCGCCTTGATCCATAAAGTGATACATCTGGCGATCCGTTTCTTCACTTCCTTTGCCGGTCAAAACCTCAAACAACTCAAGTGCCGGAGTATCGATCGGAGCAAACCCGTACGAGCGATAGACTCGTTTGCAGATTTCGATCAGCGATTCGCGAGGGAGCATGGTCTCGGGCAAGAAATCGCGGAAACCCTTGAGGGTTCGAGGCTGAATAATCGGATTGGTCATCGAGCTGCCATCGCATGAGTCTGGTTCAAAATTGGAAGAAGAACGGGCCGCGCCGAGCGGAAGGACTCCGCATTCGGCTTGTTGTGGAACAGGGCGTCAATGTAGTCCTGCACCTGCTCGGCCGTTTCGAAGTAACGTTCATACACATGATTGTCTTCGTATTCGCAACCGTCGGTGTGGTACTCTCGACAAATTTGTGGACGTGTTTCGTAGATGCCGCAACGATGGTCCGATTGCAGGTGCTTGCAAACCGTATGCACCAAGATGTACCAAGTACCATCGTCGACGAATACCGATGCCCGATCGTGTAGCAAGAACCAGCGTATGAAGTCGTAATCGCGTTGTTCGGTCGGTGTTTCCATCGGCAAGGCAAAATAACGACAACATTTGGCCGTGCAGTAATCGCACAAGACCGCTCCCTGCGGTATCTTATCTCGCGGGATTTTGTTCAAAGGTGGTTTGTTCATAGTCTCAGCAGTGAGGTCACAAGTGGCCGCTCGTCCATTGAGGCCAATCCTCAAGCGACGAACGAACAGTCCATAGTTATAGGGCAAATAGACGCTGTTTGAAGGGCACCCAATCCAGTCGCGACAACTTGGAGCCTGGCACCAATGAGGGACGACCCCCATCGCGTTTCCCAGAGTCTGCCGCCGTTGGGGATTGGCCCTCATTATCCTAAAGTTCAATCGCGGCTGGACAGGTTTCCGAATTTCGCCAAAGAACGCGCCGAAAAACAGGTTCGACTACCGGTGACTGAAATACTCTTCAATAGCCTGAACCTCTTGGCCATTCTGTCGATTCCGGCAGTTGTGTTTGCGGTCGCGGCACATTTCCTTGAGATCAGCATCCAGTCCATGCTGGCTGCTCGGTTTGGTTGGCGCAGCATCATGTGGACCGGTTGGCTGGGAACCCCAATTCACGAATTAAGCCATGTCGTTGCCTGCTGGGTGTTTGGACATCGAGTAGACGAAGTGCGGTTGTTTGATCCGGATGTGAAAACCGGTCGGTTGGGCTTTGTTCGGCACTCTTATCGTCGTGGCAACTGGTTTGAAGAACTTGGTAATGTGTTTATTGGCACCGCACCGTTGGTTGGTGGTTCGCTCGTGATGCTGCTCCTGTTGTTTTTGTTTTTTCCAAAATTTGCAGGCGAGTTGTTGCGTCATCCCGCTTTGACAGAAGCAAGTAGCTGGGGCGAATTGTTTAATGGATTGCTGCAGGCTTTTTCAGAATTTATTGCCAGCCTGTTCAACTGGAAAAACCTGGCGACGTTGCGACTGTGGGTCTTTCTATACCTTGTTTTGTGCGTGGCCAGCCACATGGCTCCCAGCCGAAGTGATTATGAGGGGGCGGGCCGCGGCGCAATTCTCGCTGTCGTTGGGGCTTTCGCAGCCTCAATTTTAACCATGCTGTTTTCGCGAAACCCGTTTGCGGTGGCCTTGAGCATTTTTCAATTGGCCATTCCCATTATCATCATGGGAGTGCTGAGCATCGTTTTGTGTTTCGTGATCTGGCTCGCCATGACGATTTTTGTTTACTTCGTCGATCGCTGGCGATTAAGTCACTGAGAATCAACGCAACAATATCGTCTGAGCGCCGATTGCGTGAGATTCTTGCGAACGCAAAAATCCGCGGACCGTCAGTTCGCCCGAGGCATCGACTGGCAATTCCAAACGGGTAACGAACTCTCCGGCCTTGACCCGGTCGACTCGTTTGGTGCAGACCGTATTTTGGTGCTTTAAATAGTCGTCATGCATGGCCTGGTTCGAGTCCTTCTTTAGTTTTGACTCATTTCTGAACATCGGCCGTTCGCGAAAACGGCTCCTGGCGTAACAAACCTCCAATATCAATTCGCCATCGAACGGCATTTGACCGGCGATTTCTACCGTTGTTGAGAGCCCTTCTTCCAATTTGGCCATTAAGGTGATTTCCTGAGGTCGTGCGATACGCAGCAGCGGATCACCCAGCAACTGAAATAACGCCAGGTGCTCATAAATCTCGTCTTGGACCAATTCTGGTTTGGGATTGAACAATGAACCAATTTTTTCGATCTCATCTCGCATTTCCCGCGTCGAGGTGAGGCTTTCTCGGGGATCGACGAGCCGTTGTTTGGCCCGGAGCATCAATTGCCCCAGAGTGTTCGAATCACCGTGAAAATGCTCATCCATCAACTCCAAACTCAACAGGCTCATCGCGTAAGGCATCGTGACGCGATTGCCACACAGAACAGAAATCGGTCCCTTGGGTTGAACCAGCATGTTCTCGGCAAGGCAATCGACCGGGTCGTCAAAGGCTCCCGAATAACAGCACAACATGATCGCAATCGGGCTGCCAGCGCGGCATTCCAATAGCTGTACATTTTTCACGTTGAGGATTTCATACCGTCCTTTGGGGGTGAACACCGAATCCAATCGATGTCGACTGCCATGGCCAACGTAGACCCAAAACAAACAACCCTCGTTGAATTTGTCGATGGATGTCTCACCAAACTTTTCCGGTGCCGGGCAGTAAGGACTGGACCAACTGCCGTAGGTCATGGAAAACGGGTATCCCTGAGGAATATGATGATTGATGAGTCGACTGGTTGATTGCTCAATGATTTTGTCAGTCATGGGATCGAAGCCGCCAACTCCGGCAACGACGTTGATCCGACGCCGCCAGTCCGAAAAATCAGCACTGTTCTCGTAGGCAATGATCCTGTCGATCATCGATGATAATTCTTCATTCGTGTCGACGGTCAATCGACCGATGGCTAATTCCGGAATCTGATCGCCGTTCAGGTCTGCGAATGTATTGTCGGTCGCAATGTCCGGTTCGCTGCCGAAGAAAATATTGACTTTGGCTTTTTGGTAGTCGACGGGCACTTGGAAAATTTCGGTACCCGCATCGCCGACCAGTAAAACACTTTTTAAATTGCTCTTGGCCGCTTCCTGCTTGATGCGTGCAGACAAAGCTGCTGCGGAATCGGGAGGAACAATAACCTGAATCGAATGTCCCTGTTTTCGTCTGTAATCGAGCCACGGTTGTAGCGTCGTTTGAAAGACTTCTGGGCAAACCACCAAGGTGTCAACGTCCGACAGTCCGGCAATCTGCCCGTTAGCAACTACGCTGGATATAACCAACGAAACAAAGGCGAGTGCAATCCCAAAGCAAGACATGTCATTTCACTTTCTGAAATTCAGCTGACAATTAGCCAGCCGCCGCTATCATTCTAGTCAGTGGGCATTACAAGCCAGTCCTATGTGCGGGCTTGAGGCCTGGTTTTTGAATCGAATTTTTTATTTTTGAAATGTGTTGGAATTTTCAGTGTATCCCACGGATTGCACTTGGCTGGCCATTTTTTCGGCCAATTCGCGGCGATTCGTTTGGGCATACAGCGTGGCCAGGGCATTCATGGTCCGAATCGTGTTCGCATGATTAGGCCCGGCAAGTCCTTCTTGGACTTTCAGTGCTTCCACGAACAACGGTTCGGCTTCGGCATATTCCTTTTGCTTGGCATGGGCAATTGCCAATCGATATTGCGTCAGGGCCAACTCTAGCGGATCAACTTTAGCATTGGATTGCGTTGTTAGGAGTTCTTTCAGCAGGGGTTCCGCCGCCGCGGGTTTGTCGAGCAACATCCAAGTCGTCGCCAATTTTGCTTGGCAATCGGTCAGCCGTTTGTTCGAAGGAGGATAGGTTTTTTGAAAAATCGCCAAGGCCTGTTCAAGGGACTGTGCGGCAATCTCATGCCGATTCATGTCCAAATAGACAATGGCTAAATTGTAAAGACTATGGGCGACTTGAGGATGGTCGCTCCCAAGTTTCTCTCGACGAATGGACTCAGCCGCGCGAAGGATTTTCGCCGCGGTGGGCAAGTCCTTCATGGCGTGAAAAGCCACGCCCAAATCGTTAGCCCGAATTGCATATTCGAGACTCGTCTCACCCCAGATTTCCCCAGCCAGGCGGACGGCTTGCTTGTAATTCTCGATCGCGCGAATCATGTCCTGTTGTCCAATGAACGATTCGCCTAGAAAACCGTATAGAGCTTCGATGTCGGGATGAAATTCGCCCAAATGCATTTGCAGCAATCGGAGGGACTCGGTGTAATGAGCCACTGCCTGATCAAGGTTTCCGTTCATCTGCTCCAGTCGCCCGCGTTGCGTTAATTGCTTGCCGTACAAATAGGAATCTTTGGAATACAAGCGAGCGCAAATTTCTGTGGCTTTTGCGGACAACCCCAAAGCATCTTGAACAGATCGTTTCTGGAGCTGTTTCGTGATTTGATCCTGAATCACCATCAGTTGTTTAAGGTCCTCGTACTGTGCACCTTTTAGTTGCGATTGAAACTCGCAAACCTTCAGGAACTCGTGAGCGTTTTTTGTATGCCACGATTCGGCGCCGTGCAGGCGCGTTAAAATCTCAACCGCCCGATTCCAGTGGGCTTTCGCGGTTGAAAAATCCATCGCCAATTGGGATTGGTTGGCGGCCTGAGTTACGTCGGCCAATTCTCTGGCAAGTTCCGTGGCTTCAGCCAGTCTTCGGCTTTGTTCGTTTAGATTTTGGGCGGTATTGGCAGCTCCAATCTCATTTGTGGACCCGGCTGGTCCAGCGACGGTTGCGGATTTTTCTTGGCTCTCAGCGACCGAAGAGAACGGCTGACTATTGCTGCAACCGACATACAGAACTGGGATTATCAACCAACCAAAGTGTCGTGCCCAAGTCATCGAATCGATCCTTTCATCCGTGACAAAGATATTGCCTGGCGATGGAGTCGAAAGTCCATTTCGACCGCCGTTGGGAGCCTACCAAATTGATCACCCAACCCCAAGTTCAAAGCAATCGGGAACTGCGGAATATCAACGGGTCGCTAGCGTGTGAACTTGGGAGATCCACCCAGAAGATAAAGCTCGTATTCCGGTAGAACAGGGTATTTAAGGCTCTATTGGCTCAGCACGCCGCCCAAGGGGCCCATTGATTTTTGTTTGGCCTTAATCTCGTCTGTGACTTTCTTGTAGTACTCGTTGACTTCGTTGTTCTCAAAGTCCAAGTCACGGATATTCTCGCTCCAAGCTTCATAGACCCAATCGCGAGCTGCCGATTTATCGATATCGTACATCACGTGATACTCGACAATTCGGCGGTACAATCGAGCCCGTCCGCTACGTTCCCTCATCCAGAAAAAATCTGGATCCAGCGGGTCCTTCTTACGCAACAACTCTTTGTAGTCTTTGATTGCCTCGATTCGTTGAGTGGATTCTCCCGATTCCCATTTGCGATCGGCGCGACTCAATGCGGGGTCGGCCCGAAACCAATTCGAATAAACGAACCAGCCACCAATCAACAAGGCTAGCAAAATTAACGGGATACCAATCCCGCCACGTCGAGATCCAAACAAGATTTGCAAGCTCACAAAAAGGTGAAAGAGCCGTTCCAATTCTGACATTTGACCACGATTCGAATATGAAGCGGTGCGAAACCCCTCAGCAGGTTTGTCAGTGTTTGGATTTCGGATTCGCATACGCCAACATTCCAGAGACCAATTTCCCCCAAGTGTATCAAAAAAAACAGTGAGCGAAAAATCGCCCACTGTTGTTCTGTGCAAGAGAACGGAGACTTTGGTTCTCCGGTCACCGAAAAACGACCCTCGTCGTCAGCACTATTTGGCAGGCTCTGGAGCTTTGACAGGCTCTGGCGATGTCGGTTGAGCAGGTGCAGCTGGTGGAGCAGCGCTTGATCCGACAACTTCGCCTGTTTGCGAAGTCGAGGCACAACCAACGCAACCGCTGGCAACACCGCAACCGCTGGCAACACCGCAACCGCTGGCAACACCGCAACCGCTATTGCAGCTGGTGTATTGCGGTTGGCAGCAGTTTGTGCGGCAGCAATTTACTCGGCAACAATTTGACTGTCGGCAATGCGAACGACAGTTGTTGCCGCAGGTAGTATTGCAAGTCATCGTTGGGCAGCCGACGCCACAATTTGTCGATACGTTGTTGCAAGGCATTGGAGCGCTGCAATAGGTACCGCAGCTCGTCATCGGTGTCGAGCAATTTGCTTGCACGGTTACGGCATTGCTGCTGCAATACGTCATTTGCATCGGCTGTGCACATCGCATCGATGTCATCATGGGTTGTGAGCAAGCCATGTTCATTGGCTGAGCACAGGACATTGGTTGAGCACTCATCATCGGTCGGTATGACGTGTAGGTCATTTGTCCCGAATACATGATGGGTGAGCTGTAAACTGGCATTGAGGATCCGCAATTCGAGCATTGGGCCAATGCCGAAACCGAAAGACTCAATACGGCCACAAAAGAAAAGGCACGACGAAACATAGGTCAACTCCTTCAAAAAAATACGATCGCCAATCTCATGCCAGTTCGAAAACGTAGAACGTCCACGTCGCGAACGGCCTTCCTGTGGGGAGCTCGAGCGCTGCAACTGCAAGCGTTCGAACTGTTGGCCATCTAACCACGCGATTGAACAAACGCTGTTCTATCCGCCGCGGCTGACTATTTTCAAACCTTAACCCCCACCGATCCAGCAGCGGACCAGCAATTGAGGGGCTTCCTAACGCATCACAAGCTACCTGTCGAGGAATCACCCTGTCAAGTAATGACTTGAGCCGAACGCCGGGTTGACCAAAAAATGCTAGCTTTAACGAACGGGATTCGGCAATCCGCTGCACCAATCGTGAAACGACCAACACCACCTAAACCGAGTCGTGCCCATGGGGCACAATCGACTTCGCATCGCTCCAGTCGAGAATTCTGACTTTGGTTGGGCCGCTGATCCGGTACCGTACACGCCGCCACTCAACCGTGCGACAGGTCAACGCTCGCGCGACGCCCAAAACGAAAAAGAACTGGGTGATCGGAATCTGCAAAGTCGTCCAGAATTGCCGGAGTAACGAAAGCCGCGGCGGCGTGGAAAACCGGTCGCGATGCAGCCGCACAATCGCCCGGCGCAACCAATCGTATGCCGCCGCATTCATCCAGCAACCAACGACCACCGCGCCCGACAGTAAAGCCACCCAATGTCGGGCTCCGTCCATCACGTTCGAAGTTAACGAGACTAATACCAGCCCCCAAACCGTAGTCAGGATCACGGCGTGGATCACTGTATTGATGAAGGCCCGTTCGTACCAGCGCGACCAAGTCAACATGCGACCGATGTAGTGAGCACTATAGGCGATACCACAATCTTCCCGATTAACGGAAATAAGACGAGGCTCAAATGCAATTTTCGAACCGATTTGATGCATGGCACGAGCAATCGGGCCATCGTCCACAATCGTGGTCTGCCACAATTGCTGCAATTTAGCCGATTCAAAATCGCGGCGACGAATGGCGAACGAGCCTGCCCAAGGATGGGCGAAAACTGAGGTGGGCACAAGGGAGCCGGCATTCCAAAGGCTGCGAATCCAAGATCCTGGTTTATGATTCCAAGCCGGCTCAAACCATTGTCCACCCGTAACCGCTCCGATTTGTTCATCCACAAACGGGGCAACCAATTCGCGGAGCCAAGTCGCCCGGGGTACAACATCGGCGTCAATCAACGCAATGACTTCGGTGGTTTCTGGTACTTTTTCTAAGGCCTGCAATAAAGCCGAACATTTGAGTCCGCAAGTCGCCAGCGGCGACTTCAGCGGTTCGACGATGATAGGATGACGGAGTGTTTCGGTTGATTTCCAGCTGTTTACCAATCTCTCGACATCTTCAAAATTGCCGTCAACCACCAAATGAATCGATGCCTGAGGATAGTCTTGCGTCGCCAATGACCGCAACGACTCTGCAAGAAAAGGGTCATTCCCCCGGATGCTCATCAGGACCGCACAAACTGGAGTTTGGTCGCCGCGCTGC
>JBEBGH010000112.1:0-14554 GCA_040081565.1 Pirellulaceae bacterium | reverse complement strand
ATCCGCAACCTCGCGGCTTGGAAAATGGGATTGCCCGTCGACGAGACTTTGCCGTCCTTGCTGCAAGGCTGGCGGAAACATTTTCTCTCGGACTTGTTCGATGATGTGATCAACGGACGCGTCGTCTTGCGGGTGCAGAATCCCAAATCTGCCAATCCCGTCCGACTCGTCCGTTGGGACGAAGCCAAGGGTTAAAAGTTTATTCGCACGCATCTCCGTCGCACGCACCCCGTCGCACGCACCCCGTCGCACGCATCTCCGAGGCGTGATTTTTAAAGAAACGTTTACCACCGCAACTTTCGCGGAGCGAAAGGCGACTATCAAAAATTCACACCCTTTCCGAGGCGTGATTCTTCGTCGCACCCATCTCCGAGGCATTTCCGTCGCACGCATCTCCGAGGCGTGTTTCCCCTCGTCTCAATCACCTAAACCAACAAACTCTCCAGCAACAATCGCATCTTTCTCATTTCACCCATATGATCAACATCGGGCAACGGTACGATCTCAACGACCAACGCACGTTGGTAACGATGCTGCTGCAATTGCGTGATTAATTTTCCGAAGTCAATCACGCCTTGGCCAACGCGGACCTGGATGTCTTTGGGGGTTGAATCGCGGAGATAGACATTTTGAACATAAGGCAACAGCTTATCGATGTTGCCCGGCCGCTCGGTGCCGTAGATGTATTGCGATGGGTCCAGCGACAGCCCAACGCCTTTGACATGCGAACAAATCACCGAAACTTGGTCGACATCTCCGGAAAGGTGACCATGCTGGCTGCGCATGCCAACGCGAACCCCTTGCTGCTCGGCGATTTTCGCCAATCGCTTGAAGCGTTCGACTTCTTCATTGAACGGTGTTCCATGAACGCCACTATCGACGGTCAGACAGACAACCTTCGTCGCCTTCGCCAAATGGCAGCACTTGGTAAATTCTTCGAAAAATTCCTCGCCCGTAGTGTTGAAGCGGAGGCTAAAACCCGTCAGATTCAAACGCCGAATCGAATTGCAAGTCAAAATTGCATAGTCGAGATTCTTTTTCACGTCTGAAGGTTTCAGATGGTGGCCGTTTTCGTCGAGGGCTATTTCGATACTCGAATATTCCAAATCGGCAATCCGTTCGATTGTGTCTTCAAAGGACAAATCCGGAAAACATGCGGTTGATGCAGCGACAATCACTCGCAAAACTCCTTTATTGAAAGCACACACCGGAGTGTGCGTAAAATGAACAAAATCATTGCGGCTCAGGTGCTGTCGTCGGGTCCAAACTATCCGTAGAAGTTATTGAAAACCGGCCCGTTGGTTCCGAGTTTTCAAACAGGCCACTTACGACGCCTTGCGGCAGCGGTCAAATGAACGAAAATGTGCATGGGCAATATATTCCCTGCGTTCGCCAGCTTACGAATCTTGGCAACTTTTGACAATGCCAATGAGGAGCTGCTACTAAGAGCCTAATCCCAATGGTCTTACCCTTTTCGCCTAGTCAGGGTCTGCAATCCATTTGTCCAATGGTCAAATACTGAAGTCAACTCAACCCCGCAAACTCACTGGATGACTTGTCGAATGAACTTTGAAGACCAAATCAAAAAGGCAATCGATCGTGGCAGACAAACAGGTCAAATTTCCCAAGAAGCCAGTCGCGCTGCTCAATTGACGCAGGACGAACTCAAACGGCGTCACTCGGCCTACCGCTTGGAGCTCAGCGAGTACATCGAACAAACGCTCCGCAAAGTTCCGAATCTTGTACCCGGGTTTTCGTTCGAGACCGTTTACGGTGATCGAGGATGGGGTGGAGCGATTGCCCGAGACGACATTCAGCGTGGCGGTACTTTCTACAGTCGCCTGGAGCTATCGGTACGACCGGCGGGCGAGTACGGATTGCTCACCATTGTCGGCCGAGGAACGATTAAGAATCGAGAGGTCTTGAGCTGGAACCATTTCGCCGAGATCGCCGATGTCGAGACCAATGCGTTCAAGAAACTAATCGACGCCTGGATCTTGCAGTACATTGAAATGTTCTCGGGCACGTGAGAAGGCAAAGTCTGACTCGCGCTGGATTGAATTTTGATTCCACGGATTTCCTCTAGCGCGTGGTGTTGCCGCTGCGAAATATTGGTTCAATGTTCGGTAAAATCCCGACCCGTTGTCTTTCTGTCAAATGCCGCCCATGCGTCAAACTCTTTCCGAGATTCAACAGGCCTACGACTTGGCTGCATCGACCTATGCAGAGCGGTTTCTGGATGAACTTTCCCACAAACCTCGAGACGTCGAATTGCTGCAACGGTTTGCCCAAGCCGTTGGTGCCGGACAACGCGTGCTGGATCTTGGTTGCGGGCCGGGGCATACAACTGCGCACCTTTCACGTTTAGGCTTGAAACCAACCGGACTTGATCTATCGCCCGAGATGGTTCGTAAGGCGTCTTCGTTGTTTCCAAACGTGGACTTCACGGTTGGTGATTTCCTACAACTCGCCGATCACCATGATTCGGTGGCGGGAATACTCGCCTTCTATTGCATTGTCCATTTGCAGCGAGATCAACTGGTGACCGCGTTTCGCGAGATGTTTCGCGTCTTGAAATCTGATGGCGTGTTGCTGTTGGCGTTTCATATTGGCTCAGAAGCCGTAAATGTTCCCGATTTTTTGGGAACGGGAGCGGTCCTTGAGTTTTATCCGTTTCTCGTTCCAGACGTTCAATCCGCGCTACATGCTGCTGGATTTTCAGAAATCGAGGTTCATGTGCGACCACCGTATGAGACCGAATATCCGACTAACCGATGCTACTTGTTCGCATTCAAACACCTGGTCGCAACTGCGTTTGATCTGGGCTCAGCGGACAGACGAAACACTGAGTGACAACCTCAAGACATGAAGAAACGTTTTTCAATTCGCACACTGTTAATCGTCACCACGATTACTGCAATTGTCCTTGCACTTCCGATCCGTGGTGCCATCAGGCAGCGTCAAGGGCGTGAATGGGTGGCGGCGCAACGTGGTCGCGTCAGCTTCCAACATAACTATGGGCAAAATTTTCGCGGCGAAAACATCAAGGCAGGCTCAAACCTCATCGGCCTTGGCATCGCAATTTTTGGGATCGACCTATTTGATACCGTAACGGGCATTGTCTTTGACTGCGACACTCTCGTTGATCTCGCACCACTTCGTTATTTGCCATCAGTTCGCGTGATCGGGATCAATATCGACATGGCCGATGAAATCGATTTTTCTCCATTGACCAAGTTACCAGAACTTGAAGAAATTCATTTTACGAAGTGGACAAATCTCAACGAGCAACAACTCGATTTCCTGGAACGCCTCTTGCCCAACGTCGAGATCATTTCCGAATCCCACCCGAATCGCGTTCGCAGAAAATAGCCGACTCTAATTCGTCTGATGCGGTTCAATTGGCCGATTCTCTATCCTCGTATTCCGCGGATCTGCCAAAAATTTCGCTTCCAAGGCCTGGCAGTATTACGGGTTCCGGTTCTTTGATATTATTCCAGACTGGCAACGATGAGCCGCCAATAATAATTATTTCATTCACCCGTTGAGACGACGCAATGTTTCGCAAAGTTTGGTTGGGCAGCTTGCTGGTGGTCTTGGCCGGATTGCATTCGACGATCGGCCTTCCTGCAGTTCTTGCGCAAGAACAACAAGAAAAGGTTGCGATTCCAGATTCTCCCTCGCGCAAATGGTCGAGCAGTGATGGCCGTTTCTCCGTGGAGGGCAGTCTCATCGAAGCCACAGGCGATAAGATCCGCATCCAGTCCAATGACCGCGTCGTGACGGCACCGCTGAATCGTTTGACTGACGCCGATCAGAAGTTTGTCAAAGACGAAATTGAGCGTGCCAAAACCGAGGCCGAAAATCCGTTTATGGAAGAAGGCGAGACACCGGAAAAAGATCCTTTTGTAGACGATTCCGACTCGCCATCAAATTCGGCTGGTTCCAACGTCGATCCAGACTACACCCGTGCCGAAGGTGTTTTGCTTGACTCTGATACTCAAGTTGATCTTTCGGCGAAGCATTGGCAGCCACAAACGCGGAAGCCCATTTCCAAATTTCGGGTTCCGGCCTTTTCGTGGCATTCACGTATTGGCGGAAGTGTTTCCAACATTTCCGAAAGCCTCTTCGCGATCTCCCTGCACGAGCCGTTTGGCGTCGACTTGAAGGGCGGCAAACAGCATCGCCCGGGAGCAACTGGCGGCGTCAAAAGTTGGGTGGAACTGGTCGATTTGCCTTCCGGAAAATCGCGCGGTCGATTTCCTTTGCCCGCCGAACACAGTGTCGTGGGCGATTTGAGCGAAGATGCGAAACGCGTTTTGACCTACGATGGCACCTTTGCCCAAAACCCACAATTGCGATTGCTCAAAATCGGTGATCGAAAATTGAATTTGGTCTCCAGTGCCCAATCGAAAGGTTCCGATGGGCGACAGCAGGCGGCGAATTCGGCCAAGTTCTTGGCAGACAACAAAATTTTGGTTGAATTCTCTGGTCAACTAATCGTCTTTGACGGCTCGACTTGGGAACCACTTTGGACCATCGCCAACGATGCCTCGGATTGGCAGCTGGCATCCGATCGGCGTCACGCCATGGTCGGCCAATCAGGTCGACGATACGAAGTAGATTTGCTTGCCGGCAAATGCACAGGAGTGGTTGGGAAACCAGGAGCGGTGACTGCCGAGGGCGTCGCCGAACCAAACGGCGAACGAATTGTTTCGATCAAGGATTCGGTTTTGATGCTGAGAAATCACCAGGGCGAAATCATCGACGAATTTCAGATACCCGTGTTTTGGCCTAATGCAACTTTGGCGTGGTTGGAAAACGATTTCATCCGCGTGAATTCACCTCATCAAACGCACTTTATCGATTTGAAGCACAGAATTGTTTTGATCGAAATCTCCAATGCTGGATCGACTTCTTCAAACTCCGCTTGGTCTGCTGAAAAGGTAAATCAAGGCCAAGATCATTTCGTTTTAGTCACCCAAGTTGCCGAACAACAACATCTCGCTCCAGATCTCGAAGCGTACCGAAAACGAATCAAAGCTGATGCCGAATCGTTGTTGATCTTGAAAAAGGGCGACAAGGTCAGTCTTTCGATTCAACTGGGCGCGCACCCCGAACACGCAGACCTGGTTGAACAACGATTGACTGCAATTTTGACCGCCCGAGGAGTGGAAATCGACGATTCGGCGACTGCTCAAATACGGGTTAAATCGTCGGAACGAAACGAAGAGGTTTCGTATCGCCGATTCGGCGCGCCACCTTGGGACGCCGACGCAATTGAGAAAGTACAAGTTCGCTCGGTCAATCAATCAATCGAGTATGCCTTGGGCGGCCAAGTCGTTTGGCGACAAGGGAGCGCGAGCGGTCCTGGCTTTATGCTCCACATGAAAGAAGGTGAATCGGCCCAGCAAGCCGTCGACCGCCAGACGGGTGATGGAACGCACTTCTGGAATTCGTTGAAACTGCCGCGAAACGTCGCTCGCCATCCCAACGGCCAAGCCTGGTTCCGTTTGACAAAAACAGACAAAGGCTACGTCGAACAGAAATGATCATTATTCTGACCTTCCGAATAAGCTGCTTAATCGGCCTCCTGCTTTTCAGCAGTTTTTGCTTCAGCCAGTCACAATCTGATGGGCCCAACGATCGCGCGCTGCCTGATCGGCCAAATATTCTTTGGATCACCAGCGAAGACAACAGTGCATTCTGGTTAGGGTCCTATGGCAATCCCCAGGCATCGACTCCGAATCTGGACAAACTCTCAAAGTCAGGAATTCAGTTTCAAAACGCTTACTCCAACGCCCCTGTCTGTGCGGTTGCTCGTTCCACGCTGCTGCTCGGGAATTACGCGGTGACCGCTGGTACGCACCACATGCGGAGCCGGTATCCGATTGAAGAAAAATTTGTCCCCTATGTGACCCATTTGAGGCGAGCGGGTTACTTCTGCACGAACAACGCCAAAACGGATTTTAATTTTAAGGGAGACGACAAGGCGATATGGGATCAGTGTTCTGCCCAAGCGCATTATCGCAACCGTCCGCAAGGCAAGCCCTTTTTTGCCGTCTTCAACATCGAACGGACTCACGAAAGCAACTTGTTTCCTGAAAAAATCGAGACCAACCGGCAGCAGGGACATATTCCGCCGAGACCTCGGATCGAGCCGAAAGATGTGAATGTTCCACCGTATTTGCCCGATTGCCCCGAGGTTCGCAACGACTTGGCGATCTATCATGACTTGATGACCTCCATGGATCTTCGGGTGGGCGCGATTCTGGAAGAGCTGAATAAAAACGGCTTGGCCGACAACACGATCGTGTTTTATTTTTCCGATCACGGAGGGCCGACTCCTCGCGGGAAACGCTATCTGGAAGATACGGGCGTAAAAGTTCCGCTGATCGTTCACATTCCCGAGCGCTGGCAAAGTCTGTCACCTTGGAAGGCGGGCGAAAAAGTTACAGAGCTGGTTTCCTTTGTCGACTTCGCTCCGACTTTACTCAGTCTGATTGGCAGCGAGATTCCGGCGGTAATGCAAGGTCGTGCTTTTCTGGGAACCGGTCGAGTCGAACCGGATGCAAATTCGCTGGTTTATCTGTATGGAGATCGTTTTGATGAGAGGTCGAGCATGCGGCGCGGAATGACCGATGGTCGCTTCAAGTACATTCGACGATTTTTTCCCGACCAGCCAGCGGCACCATATGCGAAATACCCGCTGCAAATGAAATCCTGGAGCGCCTGGAAGAAACTTGCGGATGAAGGAAAGGTCTCGGACTATCATCTGCAGATCTGGAGCAACTCTCAAAAGCCGGAAGAGCTGTATGACCTTGAGCAAGACCCTTATGAAATGAACAACCTGGCCGCGTCAGCCGACCATGCGGAGACATTGCTTCGTTTTCGCGAACGCCTGCTTGAGTTGGCGGTCGAGTATCAGGATCAAGGAGTCATTCCGGAATCTGAATTCGAATCGACCGCCGGCGGCCAACCGCTGAGCAAGGTCTTGCGCGAGAATCATTTTGATTGGCGTCCGGCTTGGAAGAAACTGCATTTGGACCCCTTGGCCGAATCGCCACAACCGGCCACGAAATGAATCTGGCAATCGGTGTGCACCAATCGTGGGTAGTGCTGGAATGTCCGGGCGTGAGCAGCAAAGCGACTCCTGTTGCACGAGAATTAATGGGTTCTTACCGCGGAGGGTGTTTTTTTCTTTCCTGCAGATCGTTGTGATAAAATCTGAACAATCCAAATTCACTTTTCTATCGCGTGAAAATGACAGCTCACTTGGACAATCCGAAATCGCAAAACAAAAAACCGTCCAGAAAACGGCGTTCGATTTGGGTTTTTCTCGTCCCCCGGTTCAGACTGAGAACAATTCTGATCTTTATTACTTTGGTCTGTGTTGTTCTGGGGAGCTGGATTACGCGTTCGCGCAATCAACAAGTGGCTTGTACTAAGTTGACTGAGTTGGGCTGGAGCTGGAATTTTGCTGGAGGAACTTCTGCTGCAGAAAAAGAACCCTGGTGGCTCCTTTGGGTGCCGGAAGGTCTCAAGTCAGGGGACGCCATTCACTACTGGCGATCGGTTGATGCCATCGAGGCTGGACCAACCAACAGTCATGCGGCCTGTGCTGTTGGGCAACAATTGCCGGCGCTACGGAAGTTGGAACTTAAGTACCATCACGTCACAACCGAGGCCATGAAAGCCGTCGGGAAGTTGAGTCAATTGACCTATCTGGATCTAAATTATTCAAACATCAACGACGAAGGCTTCGTCCACGTTGGAAATCTTAGCCGCCTTGAGCATTTGAACGTCGTATCTATCTCGGTTAGCAGCCGCGGATTTTCTCCGCTTGCGAGGCTTCGCTTGCTTCAACGTCTCGAATGCGCGGACACCAAGTTCGACGACGTGTCGCTCGAGTACCTTTCGGGTTTGACGAGGTTGGAGCATTTGGACTTGACCAATACGGAGGTTTCTTCGATTGGTTTCCAGCATCTGAAGCGGCACCGCAAAATTTCGAAGTTGTACCTTGATAGGACGAACGTGGACGATGGAATTGCTGATGTCGTGAAACACTTCCCGTTAACCAAATTCTTCGCGCAAGGCACGAAATTGACCGATGTTGGCTGCGCAGAAATTTTTTCTCAGGCCCAGCCATCCACAATCAGACTTAGTGGTACTGGCGTCGGCTCAAAGACTCTCGAGACGATCGGCAAGTTCAATCGCGTCGCGGAATTGGACCTGACCGACACCAAGGCCACCGAGATCAGTGACGCCTTGAACCTCGCGAATCTGGGCCGGATTGACGAACTCACGATTCCTCTCCGCAGGATCGACGATTTACTGGAAATTGACCGGGTGCTTGATTTCCAACGTTTGAATACCTTTGAGAAGGAAGATATGCAGATCTTGGCCGGCAATGCATCGACGCGAAACAACTTGTCAATTGTCAATTGCCAATTGAATCGGGATGGCTGGCAACGGCTGGCGAATTGTCCAACGCTGTTCGAACTGGATGTCAAAGAATGCGACCTTGACGACGAAGCGATAGGACTTCTTCCGGTCGCATTGACTAGCCTCTCGATCGCAGATTGTCCAATTACGGATGCCGGGATCAAAAAAATATTGGGACTTACGAATTTGGAATGTTTGTGTTTTAGCGATTGCGATCTATCGGACGACGGCTTGATGCAACTGAATCAGTTGATGTCGCTGAAGACGCTTAAGGTGGTCTCATGTCCTAAGGTATCGCTCAAATCGTTTGCCACGCTTTCTCATTTGCCCAATATTGAAACGCTTACGGGCTACAATTGCCGAGCCGAGATTGCCCCTAATGATCTAGTGGAATTGGCAAGTGGAATCGAAGACTCTAAATGGCTATCGGTTTTGCATTGGAACGATGTCGAATTCGATCAAGCGGCAAATCTACTGCGTGGAAGACCCGAGAGTACCCAAGACCGGGTTTATTGGCCGTCGGGGTTGCCTCTAACGCAAAAGGCAATTCATGCGATTTCGGCATCGAAACAAATCAAGTCATTGTCGATTTCAGGTTTAGACAATGCTGGAGAAAAGCTCGCGTCCTTGGGCGTGTTACCTGATCTGTGCGAATTCCGCTGTGAGGATTCTTCGTTGGGTGAGATCGGATTCGACTGGCTGGCGCAGCAACCGGCCTTGTCGGTGCTCGTGCTTAGTTCGGTTGATCTGCGTGCGGAGTCCTTGAGAAAGCTAAACAACGGGAGGCTAAAAACTTTGTCACTCTTGCTCCCTGAATTCAACGACGAACTTGTGGAAGCCGCGTCCCAATTGATCGGCTTGGAGGAACTTGTCGTTAGTAGCCGTGAAAAAGTCACCGACCTAAACGAAAAATTAATTGCCGACAACGCAAAACACCTGAAGTTCCTATTCCTGGGGTTGGAGAATGCCAAGCTCTCGAACGAAGGGTTGAAAGATCTTTGCCGGATGCCCAAACTGAAAGACCTTCGTGTTTATGGAGAGCTCGAGCCTGATGCACTGGATGTCTTGGTCGCCCATGGAAATTCGCTGGAGTCCATCTACACCGGGCGAGGAAGAATCGACTTTGAACGATTTCGAAATTCGTTGAGCAAATTTCCAAACTTGAGAAGATTTTGGTCAGCCGGAGCCTCCAGTACTCGGCCAGGAATTGAACACGAAGGTGGAATTGCCGCCTGGTATTCCCTCAGGAGTAGCGATTGGTGCCGTCAACACGAAATCGAGCAGTATCCTGATCCACCAAGAAAAACACCGTTTCTACATCCTCTCGAACTGCAAAGCCCGCTCTTTGATGATTCGGCCGCGATCGATGCGCTCAATCATTATCAGCGGATTAGGTCCGTAAGTGCGTCCGGGAGTCGTGTGAGCGCCCGCTTCTATCAGGCGCTCTTGGAAAAAAATGAAGTTGTCGATCTCGAGTTGAATGTCACGAAGGTTACCGATCAGGATTTGGGTATCATTTCCAAGCTTACTCGATTGTCGAAACTCGAGGTTTCCTATTGCGACATCACCGACTGCGGGATTGAACAATTAGTACGCGGGGGCTTGCGATTGAGAGAACTGAACCTGCGCGGCACAAACATTACGGACCGAGCAATCGAGCACCTGGCGCGTGTCTTTTTCTTGAAAAGCATCAATCTGGCTGATACGCAAATCACGGCTGCAGGATTGCGGCGGTTGGCAGGACATCGACACTTGCGGGAGATCTCAATTGGAAAAGATCAAGTCCCAGAGGACGAACTTGCTGAACTGCGAGACCTGTTGGCAGGAATCAATATTGAGATCGTTGATTGACGTCAGGCGGTCGAGTTATTTTGATTGTATACGCTAGTGAAACGAGATGCGAACTGGTCCGCCACTGGGTCATGATACGTTCAGCGCGACGAAGACGATGAGCGAGATGATGAGGATGCAGAAAATAGAGGCGAAAAAGATCAGCAGGGAGAGCAGCGTTAGGAAGATATGCTTCAGGCTTTGCGCGTAGAAACCAGTTTGCGCCAAAAAGCGTATACCCAATGTAAATCAGGGGAACAAACCGGGGGAACAAACCGGGACAGGTCCAGTTTAGTGTAACTTTGGTCGGCCGGGATTGCGGAGCGTGGATTCCAAGCCGAGTTTCTTTGCGGTTTGGGCGACCCAGTCGGGGTTGCCGAACGGCGAACCCCGAGACGTACTACGCCTCAATGCCTGTAGTTCCGCTTCGGTTTCCAGCTCGTTGACATATTCTAGCCACTTTCTACGGACAGGCCGTCCCTACAGGACGCAAAGACAAATTCACCGTTGTTAGCTACCGACAGTTTGTCCCTACGGGACTCGAAGGCTTTTAAGACCCTCTAAATGACAAACGCGGCTTTAACACAGCCGTGGCGGCGGTTCGCGAAGATATCGTAGGCTTCGCGACAGTCGTCGAGCGAGAAGCGGTGGGTGATGAACGAATCAATCGCTTGTTCGCCCGCGGCGAATTCGCCGCTGGCAACTCGATTCGTCAGCAGCTCCATGTAATGCCGCGCCGGACAGCGGCCGGTCTTGTAGGTGAGATTTTTGTCGTAGGCATCGACTGGGGAAAACGCAAAGTGTTCGGTGCAGTGACAGCCAATCACCGACATGGTGCCTCCGGGCCGAATCAGACGATAGGCTAGTGCTTGAGCTTCGGGCAGGCCCACCAGTTCCATGACCGCGTCCGCGCCGCGACCGTCACTCAATTCGCTGACGCGCGACCAAGCCGAGTCGGGCGTTGCCGCAATCGCGCCCAACCGTTCGGCCTGTTGTCGCCGCTCTTCGACTTGATCGATGGCAATGATGTTTTTCGCGCCCAATGATTTCGCGGCAATGATCGCCAACAGCCCCACCGTTCCGCAACCGATGACGGCATGGGTGCCCAACGACGTAACTCCGGCCATTTGTGCACAGAAATAGCCTGTACTGAAGTTGTCACCCAGCAAGAGTGCTGATTCCGGGGTCAGCCCCTTTGGAATTTGTTTGAGAGTTCCATCAGCCAGCGGCACGCGCACAAATTCGGCTTGGCCACCATGCAAGCCCCGATCCTTGCTCCGCCAACCAAACAATTGATTCTTCACGCAGCGGCTGGGCAACGCCGTTCGGCAATAAAAGCATACGCCACAAGAGGTAGAAAACGGGGCGAAAACTCTGTGGCCAATTTCGATCTGCCTCACTTGCTCACCAACTTCCACAACCTCCCCCACAAATTCGTGTCCCATCACGGTGCCGGGGTCGAGGCCCCGCTCACGGCCAAAAAACGGATGAAGATCAGAGCCGCACAACCCCGCTAATTCGACTCGAACAATGGCATCGGTCGCAGCTTCCAATTTTGGATCGGCAATCTCGCGGCAGGAAACATTTCCGACTGAGTCAAAACAAATGGCTTTCATTTTTCTTTCAAACTGGTTGAAAAACAGTTGGCCCCCGCGAAACGAGTTCGAGTCCCGACCGATTAAGCATTTCCGCGTGGCGTGGCAAAATCCACGCAGGCTGAGCAGTTGTCTTTTTTAAGTTATAATCTGTCGCTTGACCACTACATCGCCGCCATTCATTTTCACGGTTCGACATGACAAGGGCATTGGTAACGGGAGCAAACGGCTTCCTTGGATCCTGTTTGGTTCGCCATCTTCTAGATCGCGGCTACCAGGTGCGTGCCCTTGTCCGTAGCCAGAGTTCAGCGGCCGGATCGACTGAAGTCGAAGTCGTTCACGGAGACCTGCGGCAGATTGAGTCGGTTGAAGCCGCGTGTCGAGACATGGACGTCGTTTTCCATGCCGCGGCGGTCTCGGGCATTTGGGGATCGTGGAAGCATTTCCATACCAACAACACGCTTGCGACCATGAACGTGGTCGACGCGTGTTTGAATTCCAAAGTCCCGAAACTGGTTTACACCAGTAGCCCGAGTGTGACCTTCAACGGCGAACACCAGATCAACGTCGACGAATCGGCTCCGTACGCCAAAAAATGGCTTTGCCATTATCCGCACAGCAAGGCTCTGGCTGAGCGGTATGTCCTCGACGCCAACGACAACGCGCGATTGATGACGTGTTCGCTGCGTCCCCATTTGATTTGGGGACCCGGCGACCATCACTTGATTCCGCGGTTGATTGCCAGAGCCAAAGACGGAAAGTTGATGCGGGTTGGTGATGGTACAAACCAGATCGATAATATTTTTGTTGACAACGCGGCCATTGCCCACATCCAAGCCGCCGAAGCAATGCGAGCCGGCTCGCCTGTTTGCGGGAGCGCCTATTTCATTTCGCAAGGCGACCCGGTCAATTGCTGGGAATGGATCAATGAAATTCTGAAGATGGCAGGGCTAGGCAGAATCAAACGTTCAATCAGTTATTCATGGGCCTATCATTTAGGGCACATGCTGGAACTGTACCATGAGATGTTTGACATCCAGACGGAACCCAGAATGACACGGTTCCTGGCCTCGCAACTTGCCAAGTCGCATTACTTTGACACGACCCGAGCCCGCCGCGATTTCGGCTTCGAATGTCCAATTTCTTTTGACGAAGGCATGAAACGGCTGGAAGCAACGCTTCGGCACGGAGAATGACCTGAATCGCCTGTGTCCGCGAAACCGAACATTAGCAGGCCGCGTATCGTATTCGTTGTGGGCCATTAGGAGGCGTTACGAAGTGCTTGAAGGTTGATTTTTTAAGCTCATTTGCAAAAATCAACGAGGTAAACAAAGAACAATTTTGAAAGGGCAAATTCGTGAAGAATGTCTTTTTACTCTGTATCCTCTCGGCTTTTCTTGGGGGCATTGGTGCGCTGGCGGCTTGGAATTTCGCTCAGCGGGGGCCTGCTGCTTCAGCCTTTCAACAAACACTCCTTGAACCGGTGCAAGGAATTCCGTCAGGCGTTCAACAGGCGGGCGATCCTATCTCCCCGGAAGAAACGATCAACGTGCGAGTTTACGAAGCCTGCAACCGCAGCGTCGTTAACATCAACACGAAAATCGTTCGCACGGATAACGTTTTCAACCTGGCGATCCCGCAAGAGGGCTCAGGGTCGGGCTGGGTTCTCGACGCTCAAGGCCGAATCGTAACCAACTTCCACGTCATTGAGGATGCCGAAAACATCGAGGTTACTTTATTCGACGGCAGTTCCTACCCGGCAAAACTCGTGGGCACCGACCCGGCAACCGACATCGCGGTGATCCAAATTGAGGCCCCGGCGGCCTCGCTCATTCCCTTGCAATTTGGCGATTCGTCAGTTTTGAAAGTGGGTCAAAAGGTTCTCGCCATTGGAAACCCCTTCGGCCTCGAACGCACGCTGACGGTGGGAATTGTTTCGAGCCTTAACCGCTCACTCGATTCACGAAACAACCGCGTGATGAAAAACATCATTCAACTGGATGCCGCTTTGAATCAGGGAAATTCCGGAGGCCCCTTGATGAACAGCAGCGGCAAGTTGATTGGCATGAATACCGCGATTGCTTCCAAGACTGGCGAGAACACCGGCGTGGGCTTTGCCGTGCCCGTTAATACAATCCTGCGTGTTGTGCCGGAGTTGATTAAGTTTGGCAAAGTCATTCGCGCGACAACCGGCATCGAAGCCTATTTGCCGACCAACCGCGGACTTGCGATTGGCTACGTAATTCCGGAAAGCCCCGCCGACAATGCGGGTCTTCGTGGACTCATCGTTCGCAACGTGAAGCGGTTCGGGAACTTGATTCAAACGCAGACGGTTCGACAAGAGCCCGACATTTTGGTCGATATTGACGGCCAACGAATCGAAGCGACTGATGACGTGATGCGGATCATTGATTCGAAGAAGCCCGGAGATCGAGTCCGAATAACGGTACTGCGAAAAGGGAAACCGGTTGCCGTGGAAGTGGTTTTGGGTGCGGAATAAACGCCAAGCGGAGTTTGCCAATCCCTGCACTACCATCACCAGTTGCGTAAAAACATGAAAATACGTAGACTTACGTGCTTTCCTGTCGCCCTCGGCGACGATCGAACCCTCATTTTTTTCCTACGAGTATTGCATGTCCGAAAGAACTCGCGAGTTGCGCCGCCGCCGTAAACGCTCACAGAAG
>JBEBGH010000434.1:0-3998 GCA_040081565.1 Pirellulaceae bacterium | reverse complement strand
CACCAGGCTGGTCGCCCAAGGCAAACCAAAAAAACTGGCTCTCACCGCCGCCATGCGGAAACTCTTGACGATTCTCAATACCCTGGTCCGAACCGATCAGCTCTGGCAAGACCACGGCGAAACAAAAACGGCGTCGTAACAAACGGTCAGACAGTACGCACAACAAATCAACGCCGATGTTCCCGAAACACCTCAATCGTTTCCGAGCAACCAATATCTTCAATGCACCGAAACCGCTGGATAACCCTCATCAGGTTGCACCCCTGCAGAGCCCGACTCCGTTTCTCCAACTCCATACAATTCTACCCACCTACCGACAATTCTCAATCACAATGCACTGAAACCCATGCCTCAAAAAACCCAACCTCAACCCCGCCAGAAAACTCAAACCCACCAAAAAGCGGAATTCGAAAATCTTTTTTCGAATCGCCTATTGACCTAAAATAAGACCGTCGCTGTCCCCGTTTCAGCCGTGGTCAACGTCGAAGGTTCTCTTTCGACATGTTAGGATGATCAGTACCAATCCGCCTTACGATCGTTGAAGAACCAATGACAGAAGAACCAACACTTCAATCGTCCGAATCAACGACGCCAAGGCCAAAGCGCCGATGGCTGCAGTTCAACCTGCGGACGTTGTTGGTTTTGACGCTCGTTGTCGGTTCTGGGCTAGGGTGGGTGATGAACGAACGTCGAAAAAACGCAATAATTCAAGCGGATATCGATGCCCTTGAGAGTTTCGGATGTCGCTTTTTTGATGACAATCCCGTTTCCTTTTGGTCAAGTTGTTTTGACTGGCTTTTAGGCCGAAAGGACCTCGGTCAAGAATTTGATGTAGGCTTCTCTAATGAACTATTCACAGATGCTCAATTGGCATATCTCAAGCGGCAAACACAGCTTCGTAAACTGGATCTCGGGCGCACCGCAATTACGAAAGGTGTGACGCAACTCAAAGACTTGGAACTCAGACGCACCGAAATTACCGATGCTGGGTTAGTTCATCTCAAGGGTTTGACTCAAATCACCGACTTGGATCTTGACTACACCAGAATCACGGATGCTGGGTTGGTACATCTCAAGGGTTTGACGCAACTTACGAACTTGGATCTTGACTACACCAGAATCACAGATGCTGGGTTAGTGCATCTTAAAGGTTTGACGAACCTCTCTGTTTTAATTCTCGACGACACCGAAATCACAGATGCCGGGCTGGAGCACCTCAAGGGTTTGACGAACCTGTCAGTTCTGCGTCTCCGCAACTCCGCAATCACAGATGCTGGGTTGGAGCATCTAAAAGGTTTAGCACAACTTACACATCTGTATATTCGGGGGACAAGAACCACAAAAAGTGGGGTCGCCGAGTTACAAAAGGCGCTACCGAATTGTTTGATTCATGACGATGCGAAAAACTGATTTTGGTTCATTTCAACCCAGCAGGTCGACCAACCATGTTTTCCAGAATTAGCGTCATCTGTGTCTTATTCATAGCCGGATGCCACGCGAAAACAGAAGACGATAGGGCTTCCAAGGTGCAGCTTGAATCGTCTACAATTTCAGCCAATGCGGCAACAAATTCAAGTTCAGCACAATCCGCGCTTCCTCCTGATAACCAAATCCCGTGCCAAGCTACTTTGATTTCAGTGGAGGAATTTCCATGGTGGGAACACGATGGTCAGAACTACTCACACGGCGCAGCTCCGTTGGCCTCGTTTGTCCTTTTGGAACCTGAGAAGTACAAGGAACGCTCGGTTGGCATCCTGTTCAAATTCCGCTCGGATGCCGAGCCGATTCCACCTAACCAAGCCGATGTTGGTAAGAAGTTTAGCTTTCAGGTCCCAGACGACTTTTTGAATGGGGAGTTTAAAACGATCGATAATATTTGGGTGAAACAATTTCTTAAGATTGATCCATGACGATCGTCTCGCATTAGGCTTACGCCGGGATCAATTCTGGCCGCAGCCGAATAAATCGGATACTGATTGCCACGCCACGAATCTTCGGACATGATCATTACAGTTTACGTTGATCCAAATCAAAGGTCCAAGATCATGCGCCCTATTAGCAAAGTCGCGCCCGAATGGTGGGACTATACCACGCTCCCTGTAGAGTTGATCGATGAAGTCGCGAGGCTAACGATTGCCGACCTTCCAAAGTTAAGCCGTGACGGATTCCAGATCCGCATTTACGACACGATCGAAGATTTTTACCTGGCCGAGGCTCTCGAATACGTTTCTTCATGGAAGCAAGCAACTGCCGATTCGCCGGCCGGGATTTGCGGTCCGATTGGACCTACAGAACAGCTTCCTTTGGTCGCACGGCTGGTGAATGAACTTCAAATCGATCTTCGGCACGCGCATTTTTGGGGAATGGACGAATGGGTGCTCAATGGTCGGGCGGTCCCGGTCACGCATCCGCTGAGCTTTGAACGGGCCGATCGAGAGCTCTGTTTCAACCGAATCGATCTGAAATTGAGGATGCCGGATTCGAACCTCCATTTCCCAACCGCCGAGGTCGAACGCTATCGGGCGACTTGGCGCGCCGGTGCCCGGTGCGTCGTGATGCAAGGGGGCCAAGGAGATGTGAAGCACTGGGCGTTCAACGATCCACTGAGGCGTGACGGTCCTTGGAAAGAAGCACCTCCGTCGGCGGCTGAGTACCGGAAACTCGAAACGCGAGTCGTCGATTTGCACCCCATGACCGTCTTGCAAAACGCTCGAACGAGCGGAGGTGGCGTGGTCACCACCGTTCCTACCCAAGCCGTAACGGTTGGTCCCGTAGAAACTTGGATGGCTGAGAAGGTCAGCATTTGGCACGCTGGGACCCACGACAATCCGTTCGGTCAACGTCTGACCGCATTCATGATCAGCAAACGGATCGTGGATACCTCCGTACCCATGAGCTTGCTCGCGGAGCATCCGAACGTTCAGTTCAACTATTTCCGCCACGGATTCGGCACTTGTGATCCGGAGATGCACTGATGCCATCAGTATTAGCCATCGCCGCACACCCGGATGACATTGAGTTCGTCATGGCCGGGACCATGCTCTTGCTCCAGGGCCGCGGCTGGGATTTGCATTATTTGAACATCGCCGACGGTTCCTGTGGAGCGATGGAAACGGGACCGACGGAAACGGCCAAGATCCGGTTGGAGGAAGCCCGCCACGCGGCAGCCTCACTCGGTGCAACGTTTTATCCGCCACTTTGTCCGGACTTGGAGATACGCTATGACGTCTCGCTTCTTCGAAAGGTTGCCGCGGTTGTTCGACAAGCCAAACCGCAAATCGTTTTGACGCATTCTCCGGTCGACTACATGGAAGATCACCAAGAAGCCTGCAGTCTGGCGGTCGCCGCTTCGTTCACGTACTCTATGCCAAACTTCAAGACCATCCCCGACACGTCGATCTATGCAGGACCTGTCACGATTTATCATGCACAACCCCACGGAAACCGCACTCCGCTGGGGGATCCAGTCGAGCCGCACTTTGCGATCGATATCCAATCGGTGATCGAACGAAAAATGACGGCGTTGGAATGCCATGCCAGCCAAAAGGACTGGCTTGATGTCACGCAGGGCATGGGATCGTTCGTGAAGACCATGTGCGACCTATGCAATGAAGTGGGTCGCATGACAGGTCGGTTTGCCATCGCTGAGGGCTGGCGACGACACCATCACCTCGGCTATTGTGGCCCCGACGACGACCCGCTCGCGGACGCACTGCAAAACGAAATTCATCGATTGAAGCCAGCAAGGAAAGCATAATTCCAAAGATCATCCCAAAATTCATTTTCCCGAAAACGTTTCAATCGACGAACTTACTCGTCTCTGCGAAATCGGTCAAACTAGCCTTTTAGCGCCCAGCGAAAGACTTCCAGCCAGTTCGGTTCTTTTTCATAGAGCATGATCCCGGCCGCAAAGATTTTCCCGGCGAATTTTCGCAAGACGAAAAAACCAGCCGCCAGGAACACCAAACAAAGCACAATTTCCCACCATGTGACCTCTC
>JBEBGH010000111.1:0-14582 GCA_040081565.1 Pirellulaceae bacterium | reverse complement strand
GTTGCAATGTAAATGGATGGGGTGTGGCAAGCCGATTTGATTGGCGGCGATCGCAATGGTTTCGATGAATTGTCGCGGGTTGGTTTGGAAACCAGCGACGGGCGTGCTCAAGTCTCGTGTGGTCCCATGCCGTCCAGCTTTCCAATTCTCTACGCCGCCTGGGTTCACGAGTTTCGGTGCGAAGGCTCCGCAGCGACGCAAAAGCCAACTGAGAAAACGCGCAGCTCCGTCGACATCTTTTTTGGCGGCAGCTTCAAGCAAGAAATGATTGTTGCCCACGAGCACGAAGAATCCCGCATCCATACAAGGAAAATGTTCCAGTTCGTGATGGACTTGCCGGGCGGCGAGCGGGCTGATCGCGGCATCCATGACCGTCGTATAGCCCATGCCGATATAGTTGAAGGCCGAGGCGGCAATGGTCGGGACGATTCGATTGCCGCGAATTTCGCGAGGGTCGTCCAGATAATCGGCCACGAACAGCTCGGGTTGCATCCGGCGTGCCATGTTTACTTTCGGGCCGACGACATGCGAGTGCATATCAACGCCGCCCGGCATCACGATCCGCCCAGAAACGTCAATCATCGAGAACTCTGCAGCACGCTCTGCGGCGGGAGCGGCAATGACGTGGCCGCCTTCGATCCAAACGTCCTGGATTTTTCCGTCGACGCGATTGGCGGGATCATAGACTTCGCCGCCAACCAATCGAAACTTTGACATTGTGAGTGTTCCCTAAGTATTTGCGATTATCTTGGTGGAAACACCGGCGGCAAGCAAGCGGAATAACGGCCTGAGCGACAATCTTAACGAGGTTTGGGGCGAGCGGTTCGTCGTTGTCGGACTTTGACCGCCTTTGAGGTCGTCGTTGATAACTCTGGCTCGGCCGCTTCTTCTTTGGACGCAGGCGGTGGTAAAGTCTTTTCGACTCGATTCCAGATTTCGTCAAGCAGTTGGTAATTGTCCTTGATTCGTTCCAGACGTTGAGCGACTTCCGGACTCGTCGAGCTAACGGCCTGCAGATCGATTTCAATTTTACGTGATTGATAACGACGGAACATTGTGGATAGTTAAAACTCTAGGGTAAGGGACGAGTACTTATTTTAACTGTACCTATCGGTGGGGCAAGACGAATCGCGCCAACGCGCGTTAATTGCCCACTTTCAGCTCTTTTCGCAGCCGTTCCAATTCTGCTTGCAGTGTCGCTTTGGTCGTCGCATAGCTGGGGTCGGCGATGAAACTACGCAACTCGTTAGGATCCTTTTCGCGATCCATCAGATCCCATTGGTCGATGGCTTCGGGTTTGTTTTCCGAATTGAGTCGCTCGTAGTAGCGGACCAATTTGTAGCGGTCGGTCACCACACCATAATGCGCCGCCACACGATGCGTGTGTAACTCATAATAGTGGTAGTAAAACGAAGTTCGCCAGTCTGCCGGCGATTCGCCTCGCAACAACGGCGCTATTGAACAGCCCTGCATTTCGGCGGGAACTTCGGCACCGGCCATCTCTAGAAGAGTCTCGGCGAAATCCAGGTTCGAGACGATCCGGTCACAACTGGTGTTCGGCTTGGTCACGCCTGGCCAACGAACAAGCAGTGGCGTCCGCAAAGACTCTTCGAAAATCCACCGCTTGTCGTACCAGCCGTGTTCGCCCAGGTAAAAGCCTTGATCCGAGGCATAGACGACGACGGTGTTTTCGCTGAGGCCGTTGGCGTCAAGGTAGTCGAGAACCTGGCCGACGGAATCGTCGACGGAGGCAATGCACCGCAAGTAATCCTTGAGGTAACGTTGATAGAAGTAACGGGTTTTCTCGTCCCCCTCAAGCGGGTTCGAGACGTAGTCGGCATTTTCTTTGGCGTACGCGTCGGTGAAAGCCTTTCGCTGTTCCGGTTTCAGCCGCGACAGATACTTGGGTTGTTTGTCTTCGAGATTCGGGTCCCAGATTTTTAGATCAGACGGAGGATTGAAATGGCGGGCGATCGTCATCTGATTTTCTTTCAGGACGTCTGCCCGCGTTGCGTAATCGTCGAACAGCGTTTCCGGTTCCGGCAAGTCGACATCGCGGAGGTCGCCGAGATGTTTGGGGCCAGGCATCCAATTACGGTGCGGAGCCTTATGCTGAAGCATGAGCATGAAAGGTTTGTTGCTGTCCCGTTCTTTCGCCATCCATTCAATTCCGCGTTCGGTAATCACATCGGTGACGTAGCCATCGACACGCACCTTGCCGTTTGGGGTCAGGAAATCGGGGTTGTAATAGTCGCCTTGGTCGGGCAACACCATCCACTCGTCGAAGCCGGTTGGGTCTGAATTGAGATGCCATTTACCGAACAACGCCGTTTGGTAACCGACAGCTTGCAGCAGTTTAGGCATCGTGACCTGCGATCCGTCAAAGCGATCACCGTTCTGCCGGAAGCCGTTGAGGTGCGAGTACTTGCCGGTCAAGATCGTGGCTCGCGACGGACCGCAAATCGAATTTGTAACAAGGCATCGATCGAAGCGCATCCCCGAACGCGCGAGTCGGTCCAGTTGGGGCGTTTGGTTGATCCGCGATCCGTAACAGCTCATCGCTTGATACGCATGGTCATCCGTGAAAATGAAGACAATGTTCGGTCGCGATCGAGCGGGCGCTTTTGATTTGGCGGTGTTATCTTGTGCCGACGCGAGGCCGACCAATGTCATCAACATCCAACAACCGAGAATGATGCTCTGCCGAATCGATTTGCTCATTTTTGTCGTCCCTTGGAACATTCGCTCCATTCGATTCCGTACAAAAAATCATCAAAGTACCGAATGGATTGCGATCATGATAACAAATGTACTGCCCGGAATGACCTCCTGCTGAAACGGATGGATCGGTCGGTTGTGGTTGGCAAGGCCAAGTGCATGTTTTTTCAGGATTCGACGATACTTTCGATGACACGGGATTGTCATACGAAACAAGGCGGCGGTTAATTGTGGACAAATCGAATCAATTCATATTTGTTTTTCGCGTAGGCTGGGCAAGCACCGTTCTGGCATGTGCGTTGACTCCGTTGGCCGCGCAAGAAAAGCCGCGCGAGGATTGGCGAGCCAGCGGTAGCGCAGGGTTTGGAGCCAGCAAGTCCAACCTTTACGCCCCGGGGCTCTCGCCCATTCAGCAAAAAGAAGCCGATAAGCCAGCCAAGCTACTGAACTTTTTAACACCGCAGGATGGACTGCCCGTAAAACAGACTTCACAAGTTGAAGACGAAAAAGACAAACGATCGGGCCGCCAGGAATCCATTGATGGCCTTTTGGATAATGATTTAAAGGCGTTTGACTCACAGGCGAATCCGCCCTCGCGCGGAGGAACCGAGATCGTTCGCCAACGCTACCCGGATGGAAAAATTCAAGTCGAGCGAGAAGTCGTTCAAGATGATGTGGGGAACTACCAAAATCATGGCTGGTGGAAACTCTATAACAAATCTGGACAAGTGATCGGCGACGGAATTTTCGAGCGAGGCCTGATGGAAGGTCCTTGGAAACGTCTGCACGCGGCTGCCGAAGGAGGAATTTTCGGCGGAAAGCCTTTTGATTTGTTTCAAGGCCCCTTTCTTTCGACTGCGACCTTCGAGCAAGGCAAACTCTCGGGCGTCTGGCAAATTTACGATCGCAATCAGCGCAAGATCATGGAGATCACTTACGTCGGCGGAAAACGTCATGGCCCGGCAACTTGGTGGTATCCCGACGGCGTGAAAATGCGCGAAATGAGTTTTCGTAATGGAACGCTCGACGGCAAGCTCCTCGAATGGGACGCAAAAAACAAATTAGTTCGAGACGAAGAATTTATCGAAGGCCGTAAGATCTCGATCGTAACGACAGATCACGCTCCCGGACGCAAGAAGACTCAAATCCAATCGCTCGAGGCAAAACTCGTTTTGACCCAACCCGACGACTGGTGGGAGGCCAAGCCCGCGTCTTACGATACGGAAGGAACTGCCTATCAACACGGTCCCTTCATGGCCTACTATGAAAACGGTCAACTCGAAATGGAGGGCCAATTTTTCGACGACCTGCGTGAGGGCCAATTCACCTGGTGGCATGCCAACGGACAAAAGAGCGTGGTTGGGCATTACAAAAAAGGACAGCAGGACGGAGTCTGGATTTGGTGGCATGCTAACGGAATGAAGATGGCCGAGGGCCGCTACGAAAACAACCGACAGGTAGGGACTTGGACGAAATGGGACGAGGACGGAAAACTTATCGACCGACAAGATTTGACGCCCGATGACGTTCTCCCCGATCCCAAAGAAAAACAGGAGGAGACTAAGAGCCCGTCAAGTGAACAAACGCCCCCGCGCCCCGAAGTCGAAAACCCGAATGGTGAACCTAAGGCCAACTCGGACGACCCAGAATTGGGCGCAGGTGATTCTGTAAAGCCGGACAAAGAAGAAGAACTGCCCAAGGCCGATGGTTCCGCCAATCCACCCGGCACGGAATCGCCTAAGCCCGAAAAAGACGGCGATAAAAAAGATGACGGCAAGGAAAGTCCAAATTCTCAGCTCGGGTTAATTCCTCCGCCCCGGATTGTACCCGCGTTTCAGAGTTCAACATTCCAACCCCCAGTGACTCACACGGCACCATTGGTGCCGCAACAACGAACCAACGCCCCCGCGATCAAACCATCCGACGACGATGTGCTTGATCAACTCTTCCAAGACATGGCCAAACCAACTACCAGTGGAAAATAACTCAAGCGCGTTGTCAGTATTGAGAGTCGCTAACCCGGTCGAAGCAAGCATTCGAAATTGGTTAAGTCCCTTGTTTAGATTCCTGTCAAATTGATTGTCCTTAGGGTTTAGGCGACAATGATCGAACTATGAACTCTCAAGACCTTATTTTGGAATACATCAAGGCGTACAACGCCAAGGATATCGGCGCTATGATGGCGCTTTTTGGCGAAGGATGCTTGTTTGAGAATGTCTCGGGTGGCAAGGTCACCGTTTGTACTCAAAGCAAAACGGAACTTGAGAGCCTTGCCAGACAATCCGCCGCGGTCTTTGCGACGAGAGAACAGAAAGTAATTTCATTGACTGAGGGCCAAGGACGCGTTATCGCAGAGATTGATTATCACGCGATCTTGCAGTCGGACCTTTCGCCCGATCTCAAGTCGGGCAGCGAGCTCAATTTGCGAGGCGTCTCTGTGTTTGAGATTTCGGGAGGAAAGATTGCGCGCCTCACCGACTACAGTTGAAACGAAACAAAACAAGCGCTGCACAATGAAACGCGTTGCGGTGATTTACGACATCCACGGCAACCTTCCTGCACTTGAAGCGGTGCTGGAGGAAATACGCGGTGGGAGCTTCGACAGGGTCGTGATTGGTGGCGATGTGCTTCCAGGGCCGATGCCGATCGAGACAATCGAGGCTTTGCTCGGTCTCGCCGTCCCGACAACCTTCATTCTCGGCAACGGCGACCGGGAGGTCATGTCGCGGATGTTGGGGATCGAAACGGACTGGTACCGGTCAGCGCCGGAATCGTGGCGTCTTCCAGTTCAGTGGTCGGCGGACCAGCTAGGTTCGAAACACCAGCAATTGATCGCTAGTTGGCCCGCTTCGTGTCAGTTCGTGATCGAGGGCCTAGGAGAAGTGTTCTTCTGTCATGCGACGCCGCGCAATGACACCGATATCTTTACGCCTCTTACCCCAGCGAAGTATCTAACGCCTATTTTCCAACCGCTCAATGTGCCGATCGTCGTGTGCGGTCACACCCACATTCAATTCGATCACCAAATCGGTTCGATGCGAATTCTAAACGCCGGAAGTGTGGGAATGCCGATTGGAAATGCCGCAGCTTATTGGCTGGCCCTGGGGCCAAATGTCGAGTTGCGACAAACGTCATATGATTTTGCTCGTGCCGCCGAACGAATCAAGGCGACCACATATCCTCAAGCCGAGCAGTTTGCGGAGCATTCGGTCCTTCGCCCGCCATCAGAACAGGCGGCTCTAGCCAACTACCAGAGGGTCGAACTCGGGGCGGCATAATGAATCGCATGAATTTCGACGCGCACTTAATCTGGCTAAGTCGAATCAACAGCATCTTGTCTCTTGGACTTTGTCAGGACATCAAGTCGGAATCCCGTCAACTTTCATCAACCGGCAGGCCTCTTCGAAGCCTGGCGCACGGTGGCCATGATTGTCATTGACATCGAACGCGTACGCGCTGGCCGTGACCCTCGCTAACGCAACCAAATGCCGCCAACGGAATGCCGGCCTCGACAGGGCAAATTCTTCAGAAACTGTTCGATAAAATTTCTCGCTGTGCAAACGGCCATCCTCGCTGATCGCGTACTTCAGCATCTGAGCAAATACCTGTTTGGGATCGCCACCTTGTTCGCCATAACGGTGAATGGCCGCCGAAGCTGTTGGTTGGTCGTTGCCGCGAATCGCTTCGCCAGCAATGCCCAACAATTCTGTGGTGTCAGTGGTTTTGATCTTTTCGAAATGGTTTTCTAGCGGATACGGCTCCGTGCCGAATGGCGCATAAGTTCCCGTGTGCCAAGCCGACACCAGCAAGCCGACCTGGGTGTTCAGTTTGTTTGACCATTGGGTCATGTGTCGCCAAGCATTAGCGGCGTCGCTGCCGTGCACGCCGGCCGACGCACCGTGCGTTCGCAGTGGATCTCCCGACTGCCGCAAGGTTAACTGGTTGGCGGCTAATGCAATTGCCTGACAGATCGATTTGGGTGAAACGCCGTCCGCCAACGCAGCAGCCACCGCGCGACTGGCTTCGAATTTGTTGGTTTTGTAGATCGTTATCGCCAATTCGTCGACCCATGCATCATCAGGCTCGCGAGTGCCGATCGGTTTCTCTGCCAGTTTGAATTCGTCCATCAGTTTCGGCAAATGTTGGCGAATCGGTGAAGCTTCGCGGCCTTTGTCGATTCGGGTCTGTTCAAAATCAACACAATGCCGCACGCATTGACGCAACAAGGTGTGCGAATGCTCTGCGCCGGCGATATCGATCAACGACATTCCGCGATAGGCGAGCACAAATCGATGTACGTCCACTTCATCGGCGATCGTGTAAAGCAAAGTATTGAACGCCAGCCCTTTGTCTTTTTCAATCGTCTGGGCGAATAGCTGTTCGGCTCGGTTCATGTCGGCTTGGCGAACTAGGTCGCGCAACTCTGGTCCAAAATGATCGACCGACGCGTCTCGTATTTTTTTTTGGGTCTCAAGCGGCTTAAGCGTTTTTTTGCCAGGGCCGTACTGTTGGATTCGCGCCGTGTTGCGATAGAGCACCTTCAATACTGGAAGCGGCTGATACGGTTTCGGCAGCTCGGCGGACATTTCCAGAGCTGGGACGAGGGCCATCTCGGCGTGATAGCCGACATAGTCTTGCCCGCCAAACGTCTCTGCATTCGCGAGCGCGGCGGCGGAAGTCAATTGCTTCAGCGAAACCGAACCGTTGAGCAAACTCTCGACCATCATGACTTGCAGCTTGTCAGGATTCATCTCCTGCATTCGTGTGATCCATGGACCGAGGTCGCCATAGTCTACGACGGGATTCATCCGCAGGTCGTCCGCACTGGCGACGCCCAAGTCAAACGCCAACTGGCTCCCCAGTCCGGCGATCAACATTCCGTTGCCCACACTTTGTAAAAATCGGCGGCGAGAGGAAGTAACCATGACAAACTCCTTGCGAAAAACACTTGAACTGGAACGAACTAGATGTCCCAACAGAAATTGTCTGTCATTTGCCTTCATGAAGCAAATCTAGTTTTGCTTTGATATACCCCTCTGGACGGGGTAGATTGGTTACTGGAGCAAGAATTGTTGACAAAATCGGAATGAAATGCTGGCCCTCAGTCAGGGGCGAACAGAAATTTTCTGAAATCGATTGCAAACGAGACATCTAAAAAAGCGATCTGTTCCTTCAATGCCAACCAACGGGTTACAATTGCGGCTTACCCATTCAAACGTTGTTATTTGAAACTGAATCCGTCATGATCGAATCATCGCAACCCATCGTCGTTGAGCAATTGTTCGCCGTCCCGACACCCGTCGTTTGGGATGCGATCACGAATCGCGACCAAATGGTCCAGTGGTTTTTTACCGACATCCCCGATTTTAGGCCCGAAGCATGCTTCAAAACTGAATTCAACGTGAGCACCGGCGTGCGCGACTTTTATCATCTCTGGACGATCACCGAAGCGGTTCCGGGACGAAAAATCGTTTACGACTGGAGATACAAAAATCTTCCTGGGGTTGGCAAAGTCACATTTGACATCGTCGAACAGGGACAGCAAACTTTGTTACGGATTACCAACGAAGGACTTGAGTCGTTCCCTAAAGCCATCCCTGAATTCGCCCGCGAGAGTTGCGAAGGTGGATGGAAATATTTCATTCAGGGAAATCTGAAGGCTTATCTCGAGCGCTAGTCGTTTCAGGTCGAACAGCGTAGAGCGTGTGTGCTGATCAACGCGCGCCGTTGAGCGAATTCGCACGTTGTTGCAATGAGTTCGCTTGCTTTGTGAACCCGAATACATACGCAATGAGCGAATTGGCGTGTGCATCGTGCCAAAAGGTCGCAATTTCTAAAGTTGGCATCATCTTTGCCAAAAGAGCCCGCATTCCATCGTGGCGGCTTCGTTGATTCAACGATTTTAATTCAGCACCGCTTTGAAAACAACTTGGCGATGATAACAGGAGTTTAAGGAATGTTAGAGGAAAAGGCCTCGCTCGCAACGGGCACGCCAGGAAGGTCCATGGAAGTCAGTTCGCCGGGTTTGGAAGAATTTACCTACAACGATCAAATCGTGCGAATGTTTGCCTTGGCAACTTTCGTGTGGGGAATCGTCGCCTTTCTGGTCGGTTTGATTGTTGCCATCCTTCTGGTGATGCCTGAATGGACATTTGGGCTACCGTACCTGACCTTTGGTCGCTTACGGCCGCTTCACACGAACGCCGCGATCTTTGCGTTTGGCGGTAATGCGATTTTCGCGGCGGTCTACTATTCGACGCAGCGATTGTGCAAGGCACGAATGTGGAGCGACTTGCTCGGACAGCTCCACTTCTGGGGTTGGCAGCTAATCATTGTCCTCGCGGCACTGAGCCTGCCGTTGGGGATTACGCAAAGCAAAGAATACGCCGAGCTGGAATGGCCGATCGATATTTTGATCGCGGTCGTTTGGGTTGGTTTTTTTGGCGTGAATTTTTTCATGACGCTGGTGCGTCGTCGCGAACGGCACATGTACGTCGCGTTGTGGTTTTATATCGCAACCATTGTCACCGTCGCGATTTTGCACGTCTTTAATAACCTGGTTGTGCCTGTCGGTTTGTTCAAGAGCTACCCGATTTATGCCGGCGTTCAAGATGCATTCATGCAGTGGTGGTACGGGCATAATGCGGTCGCCTTTTTCTTGACGACGCCATTTTTGGGATTGATGTATTACTTCTTGCCGAAGGCGGCTGAGCGGCCCGTGTTTTCCTACAAGCTCAGTATTATTCACTTCTGGTCGATTGTGTTCATTTACATTTGGGCCGGTCCGCACCATTTGCATTACACGGCCACGCCAGCATGGGCCTCGTCCTTGGGCATGGTCTTTTCGTTGATGCTCTGGATGCCGTCTTGGGGCGGAATGATCAATGGACTGCTGACGTTGCGAGGTGCGTGGCATCGCGTGGCCACGGATCCAGTGCTCAAGTTCTTTGTCGTCGGGATTACTTTCTACGGCATGAGTACCTTTGAAGGGCCGATGCTGTCGATCAAGAGCATCAACGCTTACACCCATTACACCGACTGGACGATCGCTCACGTGCATGCGGGTGCGCTCGGTTGGAACGGCTTCATGACGTTTGGAATGTTGTACTGGCTGTTGCCCAGAATTTTCCAGACGAAACTGTGGAGCGAGAAGTTGGCAACGTTGCACTTCTGGATCGCGACGTTCGGCTTGTTGCTTTACATCGTGCCGATTTATGTAGCCGGATTGACTCAAGGGTTGATGTGGCGTGCGTTTGATGAAAACGGAGGCTTGGCCTATTCGCAATTCGTGGAAACGGTCACCGCGATCAAGCCGATGTGGTGGGCACGAGTGATCGGTGGAAGTTTGTTTTTGGGTGGAGCTCTGTTGATGGGCTTCAACTATTTTATGACTTGGCGTTCGCGACCAAAGACCTACGAGAATCCGGTTTTCCGCGCCGCACCTTTATCGGCAACCTATATCGATCCGCCGAAACCGCAACCACGTATTGACGGTGTGCTCAACGTCGCCAAGAAAATCGATGTCTGGCAGCAATTTCATTGGCATCGAGTTTGGGAACGTTTGCCCGTTCGCTTTACGGTCTGGGTGGCAATCGCAGTTATTGTCGCGTCCGCGTTTGAGATGATTCCAACGTTTTTGATTCGGTCGAACATTCCGCAAATCGCAACGGTGAAGCCTTACACCCCGCTGGAACTTTACGGACGAGACATTTACGTTTCCGAAGGCTGCTACAACTGCCATTCGCAAATGATTCGTCCGATGTTTGCGGAGACTGAGCGTTATGGCGAGTACTCGAAGCCAGGTGAATTTGTCTACGATCGCCCGTTCCAATGGGGCTCACGTCGAATCGGACCGGACTTGGCCCGCGAGGGTGGACGCCAAAATGACTTGTGGCATCTGCAACATTTTTGGAAGCCAACTGATCCGTCGTCAGTAATGCCGTCGTATGGGTACCTGTTCTTTGAGAAGGCAGACTACAAGTCGATCCCAGATCGGCTTAAAGCAGTCGCGTATTTGGGTGCCGAATATCCCGACGAGGTGATTCAACGAGGCGATGAAGTTTCTCGAGAGCAGGCCCGAAAAATTGTGGCTGAAATCGTCAAGCAAGGTGGTACCGATCGTACGTTCTTCAATCCAGACGACGCGAACAATTCCGCGAAGGCCGCCGATTCTGAACGATATCGCCTGCTTGAGGACAGCAAAGTGGTGGCGTTAATTGCCTATATGCAGCGCCTTGGCACCGACATCAACGCACCAGCAACTCCGGCGACTCCGCCGTCCGAAACAACGGCAGTTCCTGATCCACAAACAGCAGCAAAAGCAGGAGGCCAGTAATGATCAAAGAAATTCTACAAAACGCAAATTATGGCACGTTCGCAGAGATCGCTCTGGTCATGTTCATGGGGATTTTCCTGGTTGTCGCTTGGCGTGCCTGGCGACTCGACCCGCGCGAGGTTTCCCGAAATGCGAGCGTGGTTCTTCACGACACAACGGAGGCGAGTCATCGTGAGTAATACAGAAAACTTGACCAATCATTCATATGACGGCATCCAAGAGTACGACAATCCTCTTCCGGGGTGGTGGACGTGGCTGTTTGGATTGTCAGTAGTTTATTCATTCGTTTACCTGTTCTATTTTCACGCCGGAACTGAAGGTCGCACCGTTCACGATGAATACAATCGTGAAACCACGCGGCAGGTGACCAAGCGGTTCGGCGATTTGAAGCTTGAGGCTGATACCCAGACCATCTTGAAATACATGAATTACGAAGGCGACCCGGAACGCGAGAAGTTTTTTCGGGTGGGCGAAACGACGTACAAAACGAACTGCGTCAGCTGCCATGGCATGGATGGCCAAGGTCTAGTCGGTTTGAATCTTACCGACGAACTTTGGAAAAATGTGAACACGATTGAGGACGTTGCCCGCATCATAGAAAACGGTGCGGCAAACGGGGCCATGCCAGCTTGGAAGACTCGGCTAAGCCACCCCAACCTGATCGTGTTAACTGCCGCCTATGTCGCCAAGATGCGCGGCAAGAACCTACCGGACGGTAATGCACAAAAAGACAAAGGCAAGGAGATTCCGCCTTGGCCTGCTTACCAACCCACATCCGACAAGTAAATGGCTGTGAAAATCTTGGAATGAGTACGGCTCCCAAACAACCTGTCATGAATGCGCCTTTTTTAAAACCCGAAGAGCAAGTCCTTTCCACGTTGAGAGGGGATGGTTCGCGGCGTTGGCTAAGGCCGCGTTTGAGCACAGGCGGGTTTCTGACTCGCCGGCGCTTAGTTGCGTATCTCTTGATTGTGGTGTTCACTGCCCTGCCCTTTGTTCATGTTGGCGGCAAACCTTTTGTTTTGCTAGATATTCCCGCTCGTCGCTTCACGTTGTTCTTTTACACATTTCTGCCAACCGACACGGTTCTGCTCGCCTTATTTTTGGTCGGGACACTGCTCGGGATTTTTCTGATCACGGCTTTGTTCGGGAGGGTTTGGTGTGGCTGGGCCTGCCCGCAAACCGTGTACATGGAGTTTTTGTTTCGCCCGATTGAACGCTTTTTCGATGGCACGATAGGACGCGGCGGCGAGCCGAAGTCGAAACGCCCTGGCTGGATTCGGAGTTTGAAGTATCCAGCGTATTTGCTCGCCTGTTTTTATCTGGCGAATACATTCTTGGCCTATTTCGTCGGCGTTGAAACTCTGTGGCAATGGATGCACCAATCGCCCTTCCGCCATCCCATTCCGTTCCTGGTTATGGGTTTTGTCGTCGTCGCGATGATGCTCGACTTCGGCTATTTTCGCGAGCAAGTTTGCATCATCATGTGTCCTTACGGCCGGTTTCAAACGGTACTGCTCGACCAGTCGTCTTTGATTGTCAGCTACGACTCACGCCGTGGCGAACCTCGCGGGAAGAAGCGAAAACAAGCGGAGTCGTTACCGGTCATCGGCGACTGCGTTGATTGCGGAAACTGTGTGACGACCTGTCCGACGGGGATCGACATCCGCAAGGGCTTGCAAATGGAGTGCATCAATTGCACTCAATGCATCGACGCTTGCAACGCCGTCATGCACAAGCTTGGTCGAGCACCCAACTTGATTCGCTATAGCAATCAAATGATGGATCGTGGCGAAAGGTCAAGTTTGTTGAGACCTCGTGTCTTCATTTACCCCACGATTTTGCTGGTTTTTGGCGGACTGTTTTTGGCTGCTTTGGTCAGCAAGCAAGGGTTCAACGTGCGATTATTGCGCGAAGGTGGTAGCCCATTTTCTTTAGTGGAAGACGGTTTGCGTGTCCGAAATTTGATGCAGATGAAGCTGGTCAATCGTACAGACAATCCGATGAGCTTTACTCTCGCTGTCGATAGTCCTGCTTCGGCCGAACTGATTTGTCGAGAGCAAGAGATTAACGTACCGGCGAACAAAACTGGTGTCTTCCATTTGGAAATTCTGGCACCCCGCAGTGAATTCCGATCAGGTCGTTTGGAATTCAAGCTGCGGATTCGTTCGGACGCCGGAAACGAACATATAGAAACAATTGAGCTGGTTGGACCGTAACCGAAGGCGAAGCCTCACGGAAACTCTCCTGGGAAATTTTTTTGAGGTGGAATGGTGGCTGCGATCACGAAAAACGAAACGACCGATCAAGCCCTGCGGGAGCGTGAGGCCATCGCTCAAATGGCTTGGACGACGGGAATCATTGCCTTTTTTGGCTTGCAGGCAATCCTTTGGTCGGTCGCCATCTTTCTGACGAGCAACGACCCCTCTCATGCCATCGTGGAAAATTACGACAAGAAAGCGATGGATTGGGATGCCCAGCGCGAGGCTGAGGAAGCGAGTCGAAAGTTGGGTTGGGCGTGTGAAATCAGCCCTTCCGCGCCGTTGAAAAACGAACGCCAAAGAACGGTCGAGATTGGTTTGCGCGATCGTAAGTTAGAGCCAATTTCAGGTGCGACAGTTTTGGTGCGCGCGTTCCACAAGGCTCGCGCCGCTCACCCAGTCGAACAACAACTGGTGGAGTCCGGCGCGGGAGTCTACTCCTGCGTCTTGGAAATGCCCAAGGAAGGCTTGTGGCAATTTGAGGTGACGGCGGATCGCGGCGATGATCACTTCCGAAGTCTGCAGGTGTTACAAGTTGGCGATCCACGTTTGCGTTCATCTAAAAAGTAAGCAGTCCAAATCTTTTAAGGAAGTTTGCCAGTGACGACCTTGTTGTTTGCCGTTTGGACCGCCAGCCTTTTTGGGAGTGCGCATTGTGTTGGCATGTGCGGACCCTTGGCGATTCTAGCCGGGACACACGGGCAGCAATCCGGGTTGAAAGCCCAATGGCATCAAGTTGCCGGATATCACTTTGGTCGACTCGTCGCCTACTCGCTCCTCGGGGCGGCCTTTGGTTGGGTCGGGCAATTAGTCGATATCGGCGGCAGTTTTGTCGGCGTCACGCGTTTTACGGCGTATGCCGCCGGAGCGCTAATGGTGGTCATGGGCGTTGCATCGCTGCTTCGTCAGTCAGGTGTTCACATCGCGGTGCCCAATGTGGCACAACCGCTAAGTCGTACGATCCAACGGGGTTTTCGATTGGTTTCCCGTTTGGGCCCAGGTTGGAAGGCATTGGCGATCGGAGGATTAACTAGCTTAATGCCCTGCGGATGGTTGTACGTTTTTTTGGTTACGGCAGCAGGCGTTGCCGATCCATTTTGGAGTGCGGTGACCATGGCCGTGTTTTGGGCGGGCACTGTTCCGTTGTTGTTGGTAGTTGTTTTGGGTGTCAACACGGCGATGCAACGCCTGCCGATTCCTCTCACCGCAATCACGGCAGTGCTGGCGATTTTGATCGGATTGTTGACCTTAACTGGGCGGGCTCAAGT
>JBEBGH010000433.1:0-4016 GCA_040081565.1 Pirellulaceae bacterium | reverse complement strand
CATGTTGGCTTCGGAAAATTTTCCTTTTGGAACTGGCAGATGCAGCCACACAGCTTCGTCGTCCTTGGTTTCAATTCGGGTCCAAGTCTTGCCCGATTCGCCGTCGCCTGGATTTTCATCGCTTAGCAGGCATTGCACGATCGTCTGGCTCGTCCAATCAAACTCCACGTTTCCGGCCAATTTTTCCAAAACGCTCTCGATCGCTTGCAAGGTGTCGAAATGCCACTTGGGCGCCTTGCCTGTCGGAAAGCCTTTTTCCATAAAGTGCCACCTTCGTCCGAGCACGGCCCAAGGGGTCACCGCAGCGGCTTTGTTTACTGCCGCAGCCTTGTCAACGGAAGCCGCTGGCGTTTGCGAGCGCGGCGTTCGACCCCAGAATCCCGCAACGGCATCATCGATGAATTGCCAGAATTCCTCAGAATCGATTTCGGCAAACGAATGAACGCGAACCTCGACCTCCTGGGCGCTGCCGATCATGGAGACCTTAACCCGCGGCTGGTTGCCGTAAATCGGAAGTTCATCGAGTTCGTTGTTGGTCTTCAGCTTGATCTTCTGCTGCAAGTCAGCAGCCTTGAACGTTCCCCGGCGAACACGGAACTTTAATTTCAACATCCACTGCTCGCCAGTCAGAGCGTGGAAGAACCAGCCGTTTGCGGCCCTTTCACCACAGATTTCGACAATACTGCGGTCGTTCCATTTCGTGGGGGCGAATCCTTCAAAAGTCTGAATTCGTTCCACCACCTTCGCGAGAATTTGTCCGTCCCATTTAACGGGTTCTCCGTTGTGGGCGACATGTTGCTCGGTGTGCCAGCGGCGACCGTCTTCCTCCCAAGGCATTTTGGTGCCCGCACCAACTTCGGAGATATCCAAGCCTTCGTCTTTTTCTGCATAGGGATCGTACGGTTTACGTTCAACTCGCGGTCCCGCTTCCAAAACTGGTTTCAAAGCCTCGCCGGTCCAGCAGCGCGACAGTTTTTTCTTCAGGGCCGTTCCCGCGTACTCCACAACCGTTTCGGGCGTTCCTGCAACAACAACTTCTCCGCCGTTCTGGCCAGCCTCGGGTCCAAGCTCGATGACCCAGTCAGCAGCCTTGATCATGTCCAGATTGTGTTCGATGAGGACGACCGTATTTCCCAAATCGACGAGCCGTTGCAAAACCTCCAACAGCTTGACCAAGTCATCAAAATGAAGTCCCGTGGTCGGCTCATCCAAAATATACAAGGTGCGACCCGTATCCGGTCGTGCAAGCTCGGCCGCCAACTTCACCCGTTGCGCCTCGCCGCCAGAAAGCGTCGGAGCACTTTGGCCGAGCTTCACGTAGTCCAAGCCCACGTCGCAGAGCGTTTGCAAGATCCGTTTGATGCGGGGAATGTTGCTGAACAACTTGACGGCTTCGCCACAAGACATTTCGAGAACATCATTGATATTCTTGCCGCAGAATTGGACGGCCAAAGTTTCTTCGTTGTAACGGCGGCCGCGACAGACCTGACATTCCACCCAGATATCGGGCAAGAAATGCATTTCAATTCGCATTTGACCGTTACCCTGGCACGCCTCGCAACGGCCACCGGGAACATTGAAACTGTAGCGACGCGGGGAGAATCCGCGGACCTTCGCATCTGGCAACTCGGAATAGAGTTGGCGAATGAGATCGAACGCGCCGGTGTAGGTTGCCGGGTTGCTGGAAGGCGAATTTCCAAGCGGTTGCTGGTCAACTTGAATCACCTTGTTGATGTTCTCGATGCCGTTGATCTTGCGGTGGGCGCCGGGCGTTGTTCCAGCCATGTGCAGCCTGCGAGCCAGGCTGTTGTAGAGAACCTCGTTGACCAACGAGCTTTTTCCGCATCCGCTGGGTCCAGTCACAACGGTCAACGATTGCAGCGGAATCTCGACATCGACGTTCTTTAAATTATTTTGCCGCGCGCCTAGGATCTGGATGGTGTTTGAGGCGAATACCGGTGGAGGAGCAACGGTTTTGGATTTTTTCGAAGCCGTTGTTTTGGTGGCCTTGGTTGGCGTCTCAACGTTAGCAGGTGGAGCCAAGCCCGGACGCCGGTTCGCCGGAACCGGAATCGCTTTTTTGCCACTCAAGTAAGGACCAGTGACAGAAGTGCGTTTCTTCTTCACATCTTCGACCGAGCCACTTGCTACGACTTCGCCGCCACCGGAACCAGCCTTAGGCCCAAAGTCAAAAATCGCGTCTGCGTTTTCAATCACTTCGCGGTCATGCTCGACCACGAGCAGAGTATTCCCTAGGTCTCTCAACTTCTTAAGCGCACCCAACAACCGTTTATTATCACGCGGGTGTAAGCCAATCGTCGGCTCGTCCAACACGTAGAGAACGCCGCACAAACCGCTGCCCAATTGACTCGCGAGCCGTATCCGTTGCGACTCGCCGTTGCTGAGGGTCGCCGAACCGCGCCCCAGCGTCAAATACTCGAGACCAACGTCGTTGAGAAAATCGACCCGGTTCTGGATCTCGCGGACCAACTCACCCGCAATCTTGCGCTGGCGTGCATCCAGTTTCCAACCGCCAACCGAGGCCGAAAGCGCACCCAACGGCATGCGGCACATGCCGTCAATCGTTTGTTCCATGAAGCGAACTGCAGCGGCATCATCGCGCAAACGGCTGCCACCACATGCGCCGCACTCGACATCGCCCATGAGTGACTGCATGCGCATGCGAATCGAGGTCGACAAACGTGAGGCTTCATCAAGCGCCGGATACAAACCCTTAAATTGAAATGAAAATGCTGGTTGGCCTTTACTTGCGGGAACATCGAACCAGCGTTCGCCTGTGCCATAGAACAGGATTCGCCGTTTTCGGGCATCGAGCTGGCTGACAGGAATTTGCATATCGATCGACATCGATTTGCACAATAATTCAAGCATCTGGCGAGCGGTTTCGTCCTCGATGTTCGGCCAAAGCCGCAAGGCACCATCCGCCAGGCTCGTTTCCATGTTCTTGATCAAGAGAGCGGGGTTTGCACCCATCTGCGTCCCAAGTCCCTCACAGTCACGGCACCAGCCCAACTGACTGTTGAAGGAAAAATTGTGCGGCGTCAGCATCTCGAAACTTCTTCCGCAGCCGTCACAAGCCAAATGTTGACTATGTCGATCCGTTGTCCACTCGCGTTGAGCAATTGCGTCGTCAGCGACGACGACAAACAACTCGCCGCGCCCGATCGAGAGAGCCGTTTCTGCGCTTTCGGAGATGCGCGATCGATATTGTTTCTTCACATCCACGCGATCGACGACCACCTGGAGATCGATCTTGGATTGCTTCGCGAGCGGCGGAGTTTCGTCGAGCCCGTAGACAACCTTGTCAATTCGAACGCGAGCAAAACCTTTGCGCCGCATCTCATCCCAAAGTTGATCGAAATCTTGTGAGCCGTCCAGTTGGATCGGCGCCGTGATTAAGATTCGCTGGTCGGGATAGCGCGAGAGAACTTTGTCGACGATCTGGTCCACGGTTTGGGTCCCGATCGGTCGATCACAGGCGGGGCAATAAGGAGTACCCAGTCGGGCAAACAGAATTCGTAAATAATCGTAGATTTCTGTGATCGTGCCCACCGAACTGCGGGGAGTCGAGCCGAAATTCTTTTGTTCAATGGCGATGGCTGGCGAAAGCCCATCGACGTGATCCACCTTGGGCTTTTCCATCTGATTGACGAATTGACGGGCATACGACGATAAGCTCTCGACATAGCGTCGTTGACCTTCGGCGTAAATCGTGTCCATCGCCAAGGAACTTTTGCCGCTGCCGCTGACCCCCGTGATGACGGTCAGCCGCTGCCGAGGAATGTCCACATCGACGCCGCGAAGATTGTGCTCGCGAGCACCACGCACGCGGATGTGTCCGGCGGACGAGTTCGGCATTTGAGGATCGTCAGACATCGTGGCTCGAATCTGTAGTCGATCCCGTGTGACGGCGATACTCTCCTTCCACTCGCCACTCACAACTCGCCACTCACAACTCCTTCCATCATGCCCGAAGTCGTCCCGCATCCGTTCTT